>JAHWKY010000017.1 GCA_019347575.1 Actinomycetota bacterium
TGACCGACAACCGCAACCGCACCGCTTCCGACGTCCGGGCGGCGTTCACCAAGGTCGGGGGAACGCTGGCGGACCCGGGCTCGGTCGCCTACCTCTTCAGCCGCCGCGGCCAGGTCGTCGTCGAGGCGAACGGGGCGGACGAGGACGCCATCCTCGAGGCGGGACTTGACGCAGGTCTGTCGGACGTCGACGACAACGGTGGATCGCTGGTCGCGTGGTGCGACGCGACCGACGTCCGTGGGCTCCGGAAGGCGCTGGAGGAAGCGGGCTTCAGGATCCTCGAGGCCGGCTCGACCATGGTCCCGGCTACCAACGTCCCCGTGACCGATCCCGCCGACGCCAAGAGGGTCATCCGGCTGCTCGACCTGCTCGACGAGAGCGACGACGTGCAGGACGTCTACGCCAACTTCGACATCACCGATGACCTCCTCGAGGCCGCCACCGCCCCGTGACCGCTGCATGCGGGGTCGCTCACCGGTGTCGTGCTAGCACTCAGGTGAGGCACATCCTCCAGGCAGGGTGCGGGAGGTGCTCGGCGCGGTCGCGCCCCGCTGTTAGCCTCTGAACACCTGTTCGGACGGAGAGCCGTGGGGCGGAGGAGGTAGGTCGTGTCGCTGCGCGTGCTCGGCGTCGACCCTGGACTTACCCGGTGCGGGATCGCGGTGGTCGAGGGACCGCCCGCGTCGCCTCGTGCCATCACCGCAGAGGTCCTCCGCACACCAGCCAGCCAGGCCCTCGAGCAGCGGTTGCAGCATGTGCACGTGGCGGTCGCACGGGCGATCGCCGAGCACCATCCCGACGTGGTTGCCTGCGAGCGCGTGCTCTTCTCCCGCAACGTCCGCACCGCGATGGCGACCGGCCAGGCCGCCGGGGTCGCGCTACTGGCCGCGGCCGAGGCCGGCGTGCCGGTCGTGCACTACTCGCCCAACGACGTGAAGCTGTCGGTGGCCGGGTACGGCGACGCCGACAAGGACGGTGTCGCCAAGATGGTCCGCGCCCAGCTCGGGCTCGACGAGACCCCGTCGCCCGCGGACCTCGCGGATGCGTACGCGGTGGCGCTCACGCACCTGCTGCGCGCTCGCGGTATCGCGGCGGCCTCCGCCCCGGCGGGGCGCGCGAAGGGCTGGGAGTCGGTGCTCCAGCGCCCCCACCTCCGCATCGCCGGCGGCACGGCGCCGGGGTCCACCGCGCCGCCGACGGGAGGTGCGGCGTGATCGCGATGCTCCGCGGCCGGGTGGCCGACCGATCCGCGACCTCCGTCGTCGTCGACGTGCAGGGGATCGGCTACCTGGTCCACCTCACCGACGCGTCGCGCATCCCGCCTCGCGGCGAGCCCGTCGAGCTGTACACGTCGCTGCAGGTCCGCGAGGACGCCATGACGCTGTACGGCTTCGCTGACCGCGAGGCGCGCGACCTGTTCGAGGTGCTCCTGTCCGCCTCGGGCGTGGGCCCCAAGCTCGCGCTCGCCGCGCTGGCGACGCATCCGGCCGACGCGCTGCGCCGCGCGGTCGCGGACGGGGACGTCGACGTCCTGACGCTCATCCCCGGCATCGGACGCAAGTCGGCACAGAAGCTGGTCCTCGAGCTACGCGACAAGCTCGGCGGCGACGCCACAGCCGAGCTGCCCGGCGCTGACGTCGCACCCACCGCTGTGGGCGAGGTCCGCGAGGCCCTCCAGTCGCTCGGGTACGCCCCCGCCGAGATCCACGCCGCCGTCGCCGGTCTGGACGCCGAGGGCGACCCCGCCGAGCTGCTGCGCCAGGCGCTGCGGACGGTCGGGGGAACCGGGATCGGCGTGGCGTCGTGAGCCCCACCGACGACCGCAACCCGGTCGTGTCGCCGGCGCCTCTCGCCGGCGAGGACGACATCGAGGTGTCGCTGCGCCCGCGGAAGCTGGACGAGTTCGTCGGTCAGCAACGGGTGCGGCGCCAGCTCGAGCTGATCCTGGCGGGTGCGCTCGGACGCGGTCAGGCGGCCGACCACCTGCTGCTGTCGGGCGCACCCGGGTTGGGCAAGACGACGCTTGCCGCGATCGTGGCCGCTGAACTCGGCGCGTCGCTGCGCGCGACCTCCGGGCCCGCGATCGAGCGCCCCGGTGACCTCGCGGCGATCCTGACCAACCTCGAGCCCGGCGACGTGCTCTTCGTGGACGAGATACACCGGCTGCCGCGAGCGGTCGAGGAGGTGCTCTACCCGGCGATGGAGGACTTCCAGCTCGACATCGTGGTCGGCAAGGGGCCCGGGGCGCGATCGATCCGGCTCGAGCTGCCGAGCTTCACCCTGGTGGGGGCGACGACCAGGACCGGCCTGCTGACCTCGCCGCTGCGCGACCGCTTCGGCTTCTCGGCGCACCTGGAGTTCTACGCCCCCGACGAGCTCGATGCCATCGTGCACCGCTCGGCGGGGATCCTCGGGGTCACCGTGACCGACGACGGGGCGCGCGAGATCGCACGACGTGCTCGTGGCACGCCCCGGATCGCCAACCGGCTGCTGCGCCGGGTGCGCGACTACGCCGAGGTCGAGGCCGAGGGGACGGTCGACCTCGACGTCGCGAAGGCGGCGCTCGCCATCTTCGACGTCGACGAACGCGGTCTCGACCGGCTCGACCGCCGCGTGCTCGAGGCCATCGCCCTGCGCTTCGCCGGAGGCCCGGTCGGACTCAGCACCCTGGCGACCGCCGTGGGGGAGGAGCCCGACACGGTCGAGGACGCGGTCGAACCGTTCCTGATCCAGGCGGGCCTGATCCAGCGCACGCCCCGTGGGCGCATCGCCACACCTGGCGCCTTCGCACACCTCGACGTCCCGATCCCCACGACCGGTGCGCCCGACGCCCCACCGTCGCTGTTCGAGTAGCGCGCACCCGGTCGGGTTCGGTTCCGTGCTGCCCGCGTCGGGGCGGTACCGTCGGCGTCCACAACCCCGCGTCTGGAGAGGATCTCAGCATGGAGAGCGCCGGGGGACTGATCGTCCTCGCCCTGTTCATGGTGGTCATGTACCTGCTCATGATCCGACCACAGCAGAAGCGCCAGCGTGAGCACCAGCAGTTGATCTCCGAGCTCGACGTCGGCGCCGACGTCGTGACCATCGGCGGACTGCACGGCCGCATCGAGGCTGTCGGCGACGACTACTTCGACCTGCTCGTCAACCCCGACGTGGTCCTGCGCTTCCAGAAGTCGGCTATCGCCAGGACGGTGACAGAGGACGAGACGGCGGACGAGACCGCGGACGAGGACGAGGCGGTCTCGTGACCGAGGCGAACGCCGATCCAGCTGGCCCACCGCCCTCCGGGCTACCTGAGACCGACGCAGATGGTCTAGCGCCCTCCGGGCTACTTGAGACCGACGCAGATGGTCTACCGCCCTCCGGGCTACTTGAGACCGACGCAGATGGTCTACCGCCCTCCGGGCTACTTGAGACCGACGCAGATGGACTACCGCCCTCCGGGCTACTTGAGACCGACTCGGACGCGGCGCGAGACGACGCGCCCTCGGCGCTGTCGGATCCTGCGAGCATCATCCGTGAGTCGGCGGAGCAGGCGCTCCTCCGCGGCGTCGATGCGGGAGACGCGGTCAAGGAGGGCGAGGTCGTCGCCCTCGACGCGGAGCGACGGACCGGCGCGAAGGTCGACGTCCTGGAGGAGCTCCAGCGCGACCCGATCGTGTCCGCCTTCATCAAGCTCGCCGATCAGTTCCTGGCCGCGCAGGGGTTCACCGAGCACGGCTTCCGGCACGCCAACCTCGTCGGCCGCATCGCCTACAACGTGCTGCACCACCTCGGAGCCGAGCCGGAGCTGTGCGAGCTCGCCGCGCTCGGCGGCTACCTCCACGATGTCGGCAACGTCGTCAGCCGTGGCTACCACGGCCTGTCATCGGCCTGGATCGGCTACGACGCGCTGCGCCGACTGGACGTCGACCCCTACCGCATCGGCATCGTGCTCAGCGCGGTGGGCAACCACGAGGAGCAGTACGGATCGAGCATCGGACCCGTCGGGGCGGCGGTCATCCTGGCTGACAAGGCCGACGTCCACCGCTCGAGGGTCCGGAAGGGGGCCGACACCGCAGCGGACATCCACGACCGCGTCAACGACGCCGTGACACACTCGTTCCTGCGGGTGGATGGGGACGCCGCGACCATCACGCTCGAGCTCGAGCTGGACACGAGCCGCAGCACGGTGCTGGAGTACTTCGAGATCTTCCTCGACCGGATGATCCTGTGCCGCCGCGCGGCGCGGACCCTCGGTTGCGAGTTCAGGATATCGGCCAACGGCACACCGCTGGCCTGAGGCGCCGGACCACTGGAGGCAGCGTGAAGGGCAAGCTCATCGCGTCGCTCGTGGTGGTGCTGGCGATCGCCGGCACGTCCGCGGGCTTCCTGATCGCCGGCGCGACGCCGCAGCTGGGGCTCGACCTCAGGGGCGGCATCAGCGCGATCCTCTCGCCGGTCACCCAGCCAGGAGACGAGGTCGACAGCGACGTCCTGGACCAGACGATCGATGTCATCCGGAGCCGGGTCGACAGCCTCGGCGTCGCGGAGCCGGAGATCTCGCGCCAGGGCAACGACGTCCTGGTGCAGCTCCCCGGGCTGCAGGACGAGGAGCGTGCGCGCGAGGTCATCGGCCGTACCGCGCACCTGACGTTCCGACCGGTCGAGGAGATCATCACCCCCGGCACGCCCGCGTACGACGAGGCCGGCACGTGCGATCAGCTGCAGGAGACCGAGCTTCCCGACGACCAGGGAGGCGTCGTCTGCGGCGAGGGGACCGACCCCGCGACCGGCGCGCCGCTGGAGAGCCCGACCAAGTACCGGGTCGGTGCGGCGGCGCTCGGCGGCTCGCAGATCGACGACGCGATCACGGTGCCCGGGTCCGGAACGCACGTCCAGAGCGGCAACGTGGAGCAGAACTGGGACGTGCAGCTCGACCTCAGCGGTCAAGGCGGGTCAGCGTTCGCCGAGATCACGGGCCAGCTCGCGTGCGAACGCGACCAGGGACGGCCGGGACTGCTGGCGATCGTGCTCGACAACATCGTCGAGAGCGCACCCGCGATGAACCCCGAGGTGGCGTGCAACACCGGCATCACCGGCGGTACCGCGATCATCACGACGAACGGCGGTCAGGAGGAAGCCGGCGACCTCGCCCTCGTGCTCAAGACCGGTGCCCTGCCGATCACCCTCGAGCCTTCGACGTTCGAGACGGTCTCACCCACGCTCGGTCGCGACTCGCTCGACGCCGGGCTGCTCGCCGGCGCCATCGGCCTGGTCATCGTCGCGATCTACCTCACCTTCTTCTACCGGTGGCTGGGTCTGGTGGCGATCTCGGCGCTCGCCATCTTCGGGCTGCTGATCACGGGGACGATGACGCTGCTCGGCAAGCTCGGCTTCACGCTCACGCTGGCCGGGATCGCCGGCGTTGTGGTGTCGATCGGGATCACCGCGGACTCCTCGATCATCTACTTCGAACGGCTACGGGACGAGGTCTCGACCGGTCGGACCATGAGGACAGCGGTGCAGCGCGCGTTCTCGAGCGCGTTCCGGACCAACCTCGCGGGGAACACCGTCACGCTGGCGGCGGCCATCATCCTGTACTTCCTCGCGGTCGGCCCGGTGCGAGGGTTCGCGCTCACCCTGGGCCTGTCGACCGTCCTCGACATCGTCATCCTCTACTTCTTCACCCGTCCGACGGTGACGTTGATGGGCCGGACGCGGGTGCTTTCGGCGTCGTCCGTCCGTGCCGAGCAGGCCGCTCCGGTCGCAGGAGGATCCCGATGAGGCGCCCCAACTTCGACTTCGTCGGCCGCAGCCGGCTGTGGGTGATCGTCTCAGGGACCCTCCTGGTCGTGAGCGTGTTCGGTCTGGTCGGCCCCAAGCTCGACCTGTCCATCGACTTCCGGGGCGGCACCTCCTTCGTCCTCGATGGGCTCGGCAACGCCGAGGTCACCGCGGCCGAGCTGCGCGAGACCGCCCAGGAAGCCGGCGCCACCGACGTGAAGGCTCAGGTGACGACCGATGGCGACCGCGCCACCGGCGCGCTCGTGCAGATGGAGGAGATGGAGCCGGGGAGCCCCGAGGAGCAGGCGGTGCGCGGGGCGCTCGAGGAGCTGACGCGAAGTCAGGAGACCCAGGTCACGTTCGTCGGGCCCACCTGGGGTGATCGGATCTCGCGCAAGGCTCTCCAGGCGCTGATCGTCTTCCTCATCGTCGTCGTCATCTACATCTCGGTCCGGCTCGAGCCGAAGATGGCCGGCGCGGCGGTGCTCGCCCTGATCCACGACCTCACGCTGACCGCCGGGATCTACGCGCTCGTCGGGTTCACCGTCAGTCCCGCCACGGTGATCGCCATCCTGACCATCATGGGGTACTCGCTGTACGACACGGTGGTGGTGTTCGACCGCATCGAGGAGGTCACACCACGGCTCGGGCAGGCGGGCATGAGGACCTACGGCGACCTCGTCAACGGCGCCATGAACGATGTCATGTGGCGTTCGCTGAACACCTCGATGACGTCCCTGCTCCCCGTGGGTTCACTGCTGTTCCTGGGAGCGCAGCTCCTCGGGGCGGCGACCCTGCAGGACCTCGCGCTCGCGCTGTTCATCGGGATGGCGACCGGCACCTACTCGTCGCTGTTCGTGGCCGGGCCGTTCCTGGCGTGGTGGCGTGAGCGGGAGCCCGAGATGGCCAAGCTGCGCACGAAGGCCGAGCGTCGACGGGCGGCGGACGAGGCGGAGGCCGAACGGGAAGCGGAGACGGTGAGCGGAACGGCCGCGCCCCGCACCGCCGTGAAGACCGAGGACGGCGAGCTCCCCGGCTACGTCCGTGGTACCGGTAGGAAGAGCCGGCGGCAGCGCCGCGGAGGCGGGTAGGCGTGCGCATCGATCTCGACGTCGAGGTGCTCCGCGGCCGCATCCGCGAGATCCCCGATTTCCCGAAGGCCGGCGTCGCCTTCAAGGACGTGACACCGCTGCTGCTCGACCACGTGGCGTTCTCGACCGCGGTCGATGCGCTCGTGGTGCACTTCGGCCGCGGGACGGTGGACAAGGTCGTGGGGATCGAGGCGCGCGGGTTCATCCTCGCTGCTCCCGTCGCCTACCACTTCGGGGCAGGGTTCGTGCCCGTCCGCAAGAAGGGCAAGCTCCCGGCGCCGACGACCTCGATCGACTACGAGCTCGAGTACGGCACCGAGACCCTCGAGATCCACGAGGACGCCATCGACATCGGCGAGCGGGTCGTGATCGTGGACGACGTCCTCGCGACCGGCGGCACGGCCAACGCTACCGCGGAGCTGGTGAAGCGCCTCGGTGGTGAGGTCGTGGGGATGGGCTTCCTGCTCGAGTTGGGCTTCCTCGGCGGCGCCGACCGCATCAGCGCCTACGAGCACGTCTCCTTACTGACCTACTGAAGCACCACCACCCTGCGCGGTGCCGGGACCCCGTGTCGGCCCCTCGCTACCCTCGGTGGTAGAGCGGACCGATCGTAGGAGGCGCCACTGTCCACCGAGACGGGGCGCGAGCAGCGCCAGCTTCCACCCCCGCCCCGACCTCCGTCGGGGATGAAGGGGGTTCTGGCACGGCTGCCCATCGGCACGGTCGGGATCCCCGACGAGCTGACCGAGCTGGCGGCCCACGTCCGGGCCTCGAGCCCACGCGTCGATCTGCGTGAGGTCGTGCGCGCGTACGAGTACGCGCAGGTCGCTCACGAGGGACAGCAGCGCAGCTCTGGCGAGGCCTACATCACCCACCCGATCCAGGTCGCGACCGAGCTCGCCGACCTCGGTCTGGACACCGCCTCGATCATGGCCGCGCTCCTGCACGACGTCGTCGAGGACACGCCGGCGTCGTTGGAGGAGATCGAGGAGTACTTCGGCTCGGAGGTCGCCCACCTCGTCGACGGGGTCACCAAGCTGGACAAGCTGAAGGTCGAGTCGCGCGAACAGCGGCAGGCCGAGACGCTGCGGAAGATGATCCTCGCCATGGCGCAGGACATCCGCGTCCTGCTCGTCAAGCTCGCGGACCGTCTGCACAACATGGGCACGATCTCCGCCCTGCCACGCGAGAAGCAGAAGCGCATCGCGCAGGAGACGCTCGACATCTACGCCCCGCTCGCTCACCGGCTGGGGATGCAGACCTTCAAGCTGCAGCTCGAGGACCTGTCGTTCCAGACCTTGCATCCCAAGCGCTACGACGAGATCGTCGCGATGGTCAGCGAGCGCAACCCCGAGCGTGAGGCCTACATCGAGGAGGTCGTCGCCGAGGTCCACGAGAAACTGCGCGAGCTACGCGTGAAGGCCGAGGTGACGGGGCGGCCCAAGCACTACTTCTCGATCTACGAGAAGATGGTGCTGCGGGGACGGGAGTTCGATGAGATCTACGACCTCGTCGGCATCCGCATCATGGTCAACAGCGTGCGCGACTGCTACGCGGTGCTCGGCCAGATCCATGCGACCTGGCGCCCCGTCCCGGGGCGTTTCAAGGACTACATCGCGATGCCCAAGTTCAACCTCTACCAGTCGCTGCACACGACCGTCGTCGGTCCCAAGGGTCGTCCGCTGGAGCTGCAGATCCGGACCAAGGCGATGCACCACACGGCGGAGTACGGCGTCGCTGCCCACTGGAAGTACAAGGAGGACGAGCGCAGCGGCGGCACCACCGACATGCAGTGGCTCAGCCAGATGCTCGAGTGGCAGCAGGACGTCGAGTCCGACGACTACCTCGAGTCGCTGAAGCTCGAGCTGTACCAGGACGAGGTCTTCGTCTTCACGCCAGCGGGCGACGTCAAGGCGCTGCCGGCCGGAGCCACTCCGGTCGACTTCGCCTACGCGGTGCACACCGAGGTCGGCCACCGTTGCATCGGGGCCAAGGTCAACGATCGTCTCGTCCCGCTCGATCACACGCTCGTCAACGGCGACCACGTCGAGATCCTGACGTCGAAGGCGGAGGACGCGGGTCCGACCCGCGACTGGCTGAAGTTCGTCGCGTCGCAACGCGCGCGCACGAAGATCCGCGCGTACTTCAACCGCGAGCGTCGCGAGGACGCGATCGAGCGCGGCCGCGACGCCATCGGTCGGGCGCTGCGGAAGAAGGGCCTGTCGGTCGCGCGCATCATGGCGGCGGGCGAGCTCGAGACCGTCGTGGACGAGCTGTCCTACAGCGAGCCGGACGCCCTGTTCCGTGCGGTCGGCGACGGCCACGTCGCAGCGACGACGGTCGTGCAGCACCTCGTCGACCACCTCACGGACTCGACCGACACCTCGACGCAGCCCGCGGACGAGCTACCCGTGCGGCTGGATGGTCCAGCGCCCGCGACCGAGAGCATCAACGTGGCCGGCGCCGACGGGATGCTGGTGAAGATGGCCCGCTGCTGCACCCCCGTCCCGGGGGACGCGATCCTGGGTTTCGTCACCCGTGGACGCGGCGTGAGCGTGCACCGCAAGGACTGTCCCAACGTCGGGGACCTCACGAAGGAGGAGCAGCGCCTGATCCCGGTCAGCTGGAACGACCAGGTCAGTGCGACGTTCCTCGTCACCGTCCAGGTGGAGGCCATCGACCGCAAGCACCTGCTGCGCGACATCACCGCCGTGCTGGGGGACCTGCACATCAACATCATGAGCGCTCAGGTCGCCACACGGCGCGACCGCGTCGCGGTTCTACGGTTCACCTTCGAGCTCGGCGACCCGGCCCACCTCGAGTACGTGCTGCGGTCGGTCAGGAAGGTCGAGGCGGTTTACGACGCGTACCGGGTCGTGCCACAGAAGAAGAAGTAGCTAGCCTTCTCGTCGCATCGCATCTCCTCGGGAGTCCCGTGTCGCGTGATCGCTTCGTCGTCGGCGTGCCCCTCGGCCGCTGGCAGACCAACTGCTTCGTCGTGGGCGACCGCGCCGTCGGCGCGGCGGTGATCATCGACCCCGGCGAGACCGGTGCCGACCACGTGCCCGGGATCCTCGAGGCCGAAGGCGTGAGCTGCGAGGCCATCCTGCTAACGCACGGCCACCTCGACCACTTCTGGGCCATGCCGGACCTCGCCCGCAGCCTCGACGTGCCCGTCATCATGCACGAGGACGACCGCTGGCTCTGGGACGCCCCGGTCATCGGCTTCAGCGGGGCGCGCTCGAGTGAGGACGCCAACACCGTCCTCGAGCGCACCTTCGGCCTGCGCTGGGAGCCGCCGACCGAGCGCCTCGAGGCCCTGTCCGGCGACGCCACGCTGACCTACGCCGGCATCACCTTCGACGCCCGGCACACGCCCGGGCACACCCCCGGTCACCTCACCTTCCTCGGTCGCGGACTCGACGAAGCCGAGGTGCGCTTCGACCGCACCACCCGACCCGCAGCGGACGTGCTCTTCAGCGGTGACCTGATCTTCCAGGGGTCCGTTGGCCGCACCGACTTCCCGCGCGGCGACACCGCTGCGCTGTACCGCTCGATCGTCGACACGGTCCTGCCACTCCAGGACGACACGTTGATCCTGTCCGGCCACGGTCCCGAGACGACGGTCGGTACCGAACGGGTGCGCAACCCGTTCGTCGACGAGGCCCGCCGCCTCCAGATCTGAAGGCAGGGACCTTGGCCAGCATCGACACCGGTCCTGCCTCCGGGACACGCGATCACCTCCCGCCCGAGGTGGCACGGCGCGAGCGCGTCTTCGCGCTCATCCGTGAGGTGTTCGAGCGCCACGGGTTCGCCCCCATCGACACCCCGGCCTTCGAGCGTCTCGAGGTGCTCACCGGCAAGTACGGCGAGGAGGGCGACCAGCTCATCTTCAAGATCCTCCGCCGAGGCGAGCACGGGGAGACCGGCGAGGCCGACCTCGCCCTGCGCTACGACCTGACCGTCCCGCTGGCGCGCTACATCGCGGCTCACCCCGAACTCGGGACGCCGTTCAAGCGCTACCACCTCGGCACGGTGTGGCGAGCCGACCGGCCCGGCCACGGCCGCTTCCGTGAGTTCACCCAGTGCGACGCGGACACGGTCGGGGCGGATTCCCTCGTCGCGGACGCCGAGACGCTGCTGACGCTCGACGCGGCTCTGACCGCCCTGGGTCTCGATGGCTACACCTTCGAGCTGAACTCCCGCCCCGCCCTGCGAGGGCTGATCGAGGCGTACGCGATCCCTCCCGAGCTCGAGCAGAGCGCGCTCGTCGCGATCGACAAGCTCGACAAGGTCGGCCCGGAGGGGGTCGCGACCGAGCTGGCCGAGCGCGGCGTGAGTGAGCAGGCGGCGGCGCGGTTCCGCGCGGATCTCGAGGCCGACGACGCGGCCGATCGTGTCCGCGAGCGGCTCGGGCGGACCGAGCGAGGGAGCGCGGGGCTCGGTGAGGTCGACACCGTCATCGAACTCGTCGACGGTCACCTGCAGCGGGGGCAGGTGGCGTTCGCGCCCTACCTGGCCCGCGGCCTCGACTACTACACCGGTCCGATCTTCGAGATCAGGCACGCGGGTCTGGGCTCGAGCATCGGCTCCGGCGGTCGTTACGACGGACTGCTCGGGATGTTCTCGGGACGCGAGATCCCCGCGACCGGCGGATCGCTGGGTGTCGAGCGCATCCTGCTGCTCCTCGGCGAGGCCGACGTGTCCGAGTCGGCTCCGGACGTCGTCGTCACCGTGATGGACGACTCGCTGCGTGGCGATGCCATCGCGCTGGCGACCCGACTCCGGCGCGCCGGGGTGCGGGCCGATCTCTTCGTGGACAGCGCCCGCATGAAGAAGCAGCTCAGGTACGCGGACCGGCGAGGCGCGCGGTTCGTGATCGTCCGCGGGGCGGACGAGGTGGCGGCGGGTACGGTCGGCGTCAAGGACCTGCGCTCCGGCGAGCAGGTCGACGTCCCCGTGGAGGCGCTCGAGGAGCGGGTGCAGGTGCTCCTCGCTGGCGACGGCCGGACCGAGCTGGCGACCGACCGATCGATGACCGACGGAGGAACCACGCCGTGACCATCACGCCCTACGGCGCCCTGCGCACCCACGGGGCGGGCACGCTCCGCACAGAGCACGCCGGCGAGAAGGTGACCGTGGCCGGATGGGTCGACACCCGCCGCGATCACGGCGGCCTCGCCTTCCTCGACCTGCGTGACCGCACCGGGATCGTCCAGGTCGTCGCCGACCCCGAGGCGGGCGAGGCGCTCGAAGCGGCGCATCGCGTGCGCGGCGAGTGGGTCATCCGCGTCGTGGGTGTCGTCCGCGCACGCCCCGAAGGGATGGCCAACCCCAACCTCGAGACCGGCGACGTCGAGGTCTACGCCGAGTCGCTCGAGGTGCTGGCCGAGTCCGAGACCGTGCCGTTCCCGATCGAGGACGACGTCGACATCGACGAAGCGGTGCGCCTGAAGCATCGCTACCTCGACCTGCGGCGCCCGGTGATGGCGCTCGGCCTGGCGCTACGAGCACAGGTCAACTCCGTCATCCGGAGGGTCATGGAACGCAACGACTTCATCGAGATCGAGACCCCCATCCTCACCCGGGCCACCCCCGAGGGAGCGCGGGACTTCCTCGTCCCCTCGCGCCTGCAGCCGGGATCGACGTACGCGTTGCCGCAGTCGCCACAGCTGTTCAAGCAGCTGCTCCAGGTCGCGGGGCTCGAGCGCTACTACCAGATCGCCCGCTGCTTCCGGGACGAGGACCTGCGCGCCGACCGCCAGCTCGAGTTCACCCAGCTCGACCTCGAGCTGTCTTTCGGCGACGAGGAGGACGTCATCGGCATCACCGAGGAGATCCTCGCCGAGGTGTGGCGCGAGGTCCTCGGCGTCGAGGTGCCCCTGCCGTTCCCGCGCCTCGATTACTTCGAGGCGTTGCGCCGCTTCGGCACCGACAAGCCCGATCTGCGCTTCGACGTCGAGCTCGCCGACCTCGACGGGATCTTCGCCGCGACCGAGGTCGGGGTCTTCCGGGCCGTCCTCGAGTCGGGCGGCTCGGTCGTGGCCCTGGCGCTTCCGGCTGGCGGCGAGCTCACTCGTCGGGAGTTCGACGAGTGGACCGACTGGGCCAAGGCCCGCGGGGCGAAGGGGCTCGCGTGGGCGGTCGTCGAGGACGACGGCTCGTTGCGATCACCGCTGGCCAAGTACATGTCGGAGGAGGAGATCGGCGGCGTGCTGCGGGAGACCGGCGCGTCGCCCGGTGACGCGTTGTTCTTCGGGGCGGGGGAGACCCGCTTCGCGTACGAACTGATGGGGGCGCTGCGCGTGGCCCTCGCGAAGGCGCGCGGACTGGTGGACGAGTCGCGGTGGGAGTTCCTCTGGATCTTCCCCATGGCGCTGTTCGAGCCGACCGACGAAGGCGGCTGGACGCCGGCCAACCACCCCTTCACGTCACCGGCACCGGAGTGGCGCGACCGCTTCGAGGAGTCGCCAGGCGAGGCCCGGGCCCGGGCCTACGACGTGATCCTCAACGGTGTCGAGCTCGGAGGTGGGTCGACCCGTATCCACGACCCCGAGCTCCAGCGTCGCGTGTTCCGCTTCCTCGGTATCGACGACGAGCGCGCCGAGGCGAAGTTCGGGTTCCTCCTCCGTGCGCTCGGCTACGGCGCTCCGCCGCACGGTGGCATCGCCTTCGGCCTCGACCGCATCGTCATGCTGCTCGCGGGGCGCTCCTCGATACGCGACGTGATCGCCTTCCCCAAGACCCAGTCCGGCAGCGACCCCATGACCGACGCCCCGGCCCCCTACGAGCCGCGCGCCCTCGACGAGGTCGGCCTCCGCCTCGAGCCCACCGCCCCACCTCGACCCTGACCGCACGGGCCGACCTTCACTGCGTGGAGGATGTTGCTCACTGGTGAGGCCAGGTCTCCACGGAGCGGGGCCGCGAGGGGGATCAGGGGTGGCTGATGTCGCCGGTGATGGTGCTGCCGGGGGTGGCGATGGCCCGGAGCGTGTAGGTGCCGGGCTCCACCGGGAAGAAGCTGTAGTTGTGCTGGCGGTCGGCCGTGTTGATGGGCGCGAGCCGCGCCGGCATGCCCGCTGACCCGTCGGGCCTCAGGATCTCCGCGTACAGCAGGGTTCCGTCGGTGAGGATGCTCGCCCCGATCGGGAAGCCGCCCGCCCCCTCCGGCACCTCGAAGCTGGCGGTGAAGACCTCGGTCCCCATCTCGCCGCTGATGGTGTGCTGCGCCGGCGCGTCCGGTGGGGTCCCGTCCACCGGTTGGCCCGCGCCCGCGAGCGCCGCGGCCACCGCCTCGTACACCTGGATGCGGCCGTGGCCGAAGTCGTTGTCGGCGCCCTCGGCACCACGGTCCTCGGCGGTGGCGAACAGCAGCTCACGGACCTCGTCCGGTGCGAGCGACGGATCGGCCGCGACCATCAACGCCGCCGTTCCTGCCGCGAACGGAGACGCCATGCTCGTGCCGCTCTTGTTGACGTACCCCGACGTCGTCTCGGCGTTCGCGGCCCTGATGGTGTCGCCCGGCGCGGTGAGGTCGGGCTTGATGCGCCCGTCCGAGGTCGGGCCGCGGCTCGAGAACTCGCTGAGCGTGAAACCGTACGAGCCAGCGCCCGCCCCGAACGGGTCGAGCAGACTGCCGATGGCGAGGATCCCGCGGGCGGCGGCCGGGACGGTCATGGTGCCGTTGCCGGGGCCGCCGTTGCCGTTGGACTTGAACGTCACGATGCCTGCGTCCCAGGTCGCATCCACCGCCAGTTCCAGCGCGGTCGTCCCGTCGGTGGCGGTACCGAACCCGAAGCTGATCGTCGCCACCCGGACGTTGAACTCCGCCATGTGGTCGACGATCCACTCGTAGCCGGCGATGGCGTTCGACGTCGTGTCGCCGCCTCCGCTGATGCGCACGCCGATCAACGACGCCCCCGGGGCGACGCCGCGGTGCTGGGGGCTCGCGCCCCAGCCGACCGCGATGTTGGCGACGTGGGTGCCGTGCCCATGGTCGTCGGACGGTTGACTGGCCCCGGTGGCCGCGTCGTACCACGCGACCAGCTTGGAGCCGTCGAGTTCCTGATGGCTCGTTTGGAACCCGGTGTCGAGCACGGCCACGCCGACGTCGGTCGCCGAGACGCTGCTCGGCACGCCATCCAGGTCACCGGAGATCCCGAGCGTGTCGACCGCGGCGTCAGCACCCATCACGTGGGTCGCGGTGCCGAGCTCGGGGGCGCCGACGCGGTCGAGCTCGATCTGCCGTACCTCGTCAAGCCCCGCGACGGCCACGATCTCCGCAGGTGTCAGCGCCCCGGCCACCGCCGCGATCAGGTGGAACGTGCGAGACAGGCGAGCGTCGGGAGCGACCGCTCGGACACGCGTCGCGCCCTCCGCCCCCGAGATGCCCGCGCGGAAGACGACGATGACGCCGATGCGCTCGTCGACGCCGGCCGTGGTAAGGGAAGCATCGAGGTCGTCGAAGATCCCGTCTCCGTCTGCGTCGTTGACCGCGGTCGCACGCGGCAACGCCCGCACGGCAGCGCGGGCCGCGGCGTCGGCAGCCGTCGGGGCCGTGACCGTCCCGGCGGTCCGGTCCGGGGCGACTGGCACCGCGGCCGGCGCCGGGGTGGTGGCGGCCACCACGCCGGTGGCGAGTGCGAGCAGTGCGAAGCGGCGCAGCACGGGCCATCCCCTCGTCGGTCCTCTACGCGTGGGTTCGCCGCCCGACCACCTCATCCCTGCGCCCCGACCCTGACCCCGCTCCGTGGAGGTTCTGCCTCAGTGGTGAGGCCAACTCTCCACGCAGCGCAGCCCGAGGCGCCCCGACCCTGACCCCGCTCCGTGGAGGTTCTGCCTCACTGGTGAGGCCAACTCTCCACGCAGCGCAGCCCGAGCCGCGAGGCGGCTGTAGGTTCGCGGGGTGACCGAGAGCCTGTTCGAGCTGCCCGACGAGCCCGCCGACGCCCCGCCCAGGCCGGGCGCCGGCGCAGGCGGGGCGTCCGACGCGCGGCCGCTGGCCGCCCGGATGCGGCCCCGGACCTTCGACGAGCTCGTCGGTCACGAGGCGGTGCTCGCGTCGGGACGCCCGATCCGGACGCTGCTCGAGCGGGGCGAGCCGATCAGCCTGATCCTCTGGGGCCCACCTGGCAGCGGCAAGACGTCGGTCGCCCACGTCGTCGCGGGCCAGCTCACCGCCGCCTGGGAGCAGCTCTCGGCCGTGACCGCGGGGGTCAAGGACGTGCGCGAGGTCATCCAGCGTGCTCGCGACCGGCTCCGGGCGAACGGTCGACGCACGGTGCTGTTCCTCGACGAGATCCACCGCTTCAACAAGGCCCAGCAGGACGCGCTGCTGCCAGTCGTGGAGGACGGCACGTTGGTGCTCATCGGAGCGACGACCGAGAACCCGTTCTTCGAGGTCAACGCCCCGCTGCTCTCGCGCTGCGAGCTGGTCCGACTGGAGGCACTGACGGACGACGACGTCCGCGCGATCGTGGCGGCTGCGCTGACCGACACCGAGCGCGGCCTCGCGGGCCGGGCCGTGGTCGAGCCCGACGCGATGGACCACCTCGTCGCACTCGCCGACGGCGACGCACGGGCCGCGCTCAACACCCTCGAGCTCGGCGTTGCCGCGAGCGAGCAGGATCGTGACGGCGCCGGGACCGTCATCTCGCTGGACGCGCTCGAAGCGGCGACCCGCCGCCTGCGCTACGACCGCGCCGCTGACCAGCACTACGACATCGTGTCCGCGTTCATCAAGTCGATGCGCGGCACCGACCCGGACGCCGCCGTCTACTACCTGCTGCGGATGCTCGAGGCGGGGGAGGACCCGCGCTTCATCGCCCGACGCATGGTCATCTTCGCCAGCGAGGACGTGGGGCTCGCTGACGACGGTGCACTGCCCACCGCCGTGGCCGCGTTCGAGGCGCTCGACCGGGTCGGCCTGCCCGAGGCGGAGTACAACCTCGTCCACGCGGCGATCCGGCTCGCCACCGCCCCGAAGTCCGCCAGCGTCAAGCGCGCCATGAAGGCGGGTCACGCCGCCGTGGAGGAGGCAGGGAACGCCCCGGTCCCCGCGCACCTGCGTGACAGCCACTACCCGGGCGCAGCTCGGCTCGGTCACGGCACGGGCTACCTCTATCCTCACGACCACCCCGAGGGCTACGTGGCACAGCAGTACCTGCCGGACGAGCTCGTCGGACGCAGGTTGTACGACCCGTCGCCCTACGGCGACGAGGGGTCGGTCCAGGAACGGTTGGCACGGCTCTGGCAGCGATCCACCGACGAGGGAGGGAGCACGACGTGAGCGGCTCGGACTGGGCGTGGATCATCGCAGCGAGCTTCTGGGGGGTGCTCGTCATCGCGCTGTCCGCCGTGCTGATGATGCTGCTGCGAGTGCTCGCGAACGTCGCGGACATGGTCAAGGGCATCACCGATCAGACGGTGCCGTTGATCGGCGGGCTCAACGAGACCGTCAGTGGCATCAACGTCGAGCTCGCTCGGGTCGACGCCATCGTGGCCGGGGTGCAGAACATCACGACGACGGCCGACTCGCTCGTTGGCGTCGTGCACGCCACGCTGTCGAACCCGCTCATCAAGGGAGCGGCGTACGTGGCCGGGATCACCAAGGCTGCCAAGGCGATGAAGGACTGACGTGATCAAGCGACTCCTGCTGCTGATCTTCGGGCTCGGAGCGGGCCTGGTGGTCGGCGCCATCGTCATGAGGAGGCTCGACTCGGCGGCGAACGCGGTCAAGCCGACCAACCTCGTGCGCAGCGGTGGCCGGGCTGCCGGCAGCGCGGCCGGTTCGGTCCGGCGCTTCCTGGAGAACGCGCGGGTCGCTGCCGCCGAGCACGAGGCCGAGCTGCGTGCCGAGTACCGCGTTCCGACCATGCGCGACATCGCCCGCGGCCGCTGAGCCCGGTACCACGACCCGCCCCGCACGCCGCACCTCCGGAGCACCACTTGGACTCGGTCACCGTCCGCGAGACGTTCCTCCGCTTCTTCGAGGAGCGCGACCACCAGCGCTTCCCGTCGTCGTCGCTGATCCCCAACGACCCGACGTTGCTACTCACGACCGCCGGGATGGTGCAGTTCAAGCCGTACATGCTCGGCGACGCCGCCCCGCCCCACCCCCGTGCGACCAGCTTCCAGAAGGTCGCTCGCACCACCGACATCGAGAACGTGGGCAGGACCACCCGCCACCTCACGTTCTTCGAGATGCTGGGCAACTTCAGCTTCGGTGACTACTTCAAGCGTCAGGCGATCGCGTGGGCGTGGGAGCTGTCGGTCGAGCACTACGAGCTCGACCCTGACCGCATCTGGGCGACGGTGTACGAGGACGACGACGAGTCCGAGCAGCTGTGGCTCGAGGAGACCGACGTCCCCGCGGAGCGCATCCAACGTCTCGGTGCCGAGGACAACTTCTGGTGGATGCACGTCGCGGGTCCGGGCGGCCCCAACACCGAGCTGTACTACGACCGCGGCCCGGAGTTCGGCCAGGAGGGCGGGCCTGCCGTCGACGACGAGCGCTACTTCGAGTTCTACAACCTCGTCTTCATGCAGTTCCGACTCGACGATGAGGGCAACATCTTGGGTGACCTGCCGGCGCAGAACGTCGACACCGGCATGGGGCTCGAGCGCATGTCGATGCTGAAGCAGGGCGTGCCGACGATCTACGACACCGACGTGCTCGCCCCGATGCTCGTGCTCGCCCAGGAACTCACCGGCCACGGCTACGGCGAGGACGACGACGCCGACGTCAGCCTGCGTGTGATCGCCGAGCACGCGCGCACGTCGGCCTTCCTGATCGCCGACGGGGTCCTGCCCTCGAAGGAGGGCCGCGGTTACGTCCTGCGACGGTTGCTGCGCCGGGCGGTCCGTCACACGCGCCTCCTCGGCACCGACGAGCCCGTGATGGAGGCCCTGGCCAACCGCGTCATCGACACGATGCGCCCCGGCTACCCCGAGCTGGAAGGCCAACGCGAGCTGGTGACCCGGGTGGCCGCCGCGGAGGAGATCGAGTTCACCCGCACGCTGCGCCAAGGCCTGGGTCTGCTCGACGAGGCCATCGCGGCCGCGGGCGGTCCCGACGGCGCCACCCTCAGCGGCGACACCGCGTTCAAGCTCCACGACACGTTCGGCTTCCCCATCGACCTCACCAGCGAGATCGTGGCCGAAGCCGGGCTGACGCTCGACCGCGACCGGTTCGAGGAGCTCATGCAGGAGCAACGAGGGCGCGCTCGCGCGGCGATGAAGCGGGGCGGTGACGGGGTGCCGGTCGAGGTCTACCGCGACATCGCCGCGACGGTGGGTGCGACCGACTTCCTCGGCTACGAGGCCCTCCGGGCGGAGGCTGACCTGGGAGCGATCGTCACACCCGGGGGGATCGTCGAGTCGGCGACCGAGGGGGACGAGGTCGAGGTGGTCCTGCCGCGCACCCCCTTCTACGCCGAGGGTGGTGGCCAGGTAGGGGACCGCGGCATCCTCGAGACCACGACCGGCCGGCTCGAGGTCATCGACACGCAGGAGCCGATCGAGGGTCTGATCGTGCACCGCGCTCGCGTGGTAGCGGGCGAGGTCTCCGCCGGCCAGCCTCTCGAGGCGCGCGTCGATCCCGGACTGCGTCTGGCCACCGCGCGGTCGCACAGTGCGACGCACGTGCTCCACGCGAGCATCAAGGACATCCTGGGCTCGCACGCGCAGCAGGCCGGGTCGCTGGTCGAGCCGGGTCGGCTCCGCTTCGACTTCCCGCACTTCGAGCAGGTCC
Organism: Actinomycetota bacterium; assembly: GCA_019347575.1. Lineage (NCBI taxonomy): Bacteria > Bacillati > Actinomycetota > Actinomycetota bacterium. Next base: position 19,609 of record JAHWKY010000017.1, read on the forward strand.
CGCGCGACCGTCTCGTCGAGATCGAGGAGGCCGTCAACCGCCGCGTGCTCGACGACCCCAGCGTGCGCACCGAGATCCTCCCGATCGACGAGGCCAAATCGGCGGGCGCGGTCGCCAACTTCGGGGACAAGTACGGCCAGATCGTGCGCGTCGTCACGATCGGCGACTTCTCCAAGGAACTCTGCGGCGGGACGCACGTCGGGTCCGGTGCCACCATCGGTACGGTCCACGTCGTCCGGGAGGAGTCCATCGGCGCCAACACGCGGCGTCTCGAGGCCCTCACCGGGCTCGATGCGCTGCGGTACGTCTCCCGCGAACGACTCGTCGCCGAGGAGATCAGCCGCCTCCTCGACGTGAAGACCGACGAGGCCGTCGCCCGTGTCGAGGGACTGCTCGAGCGCCTGAAGAGCGCCGAGCGCGAACTCGCCAAGGTGCGCTCGGCCGGCCTGTCGCAACAGGCGAAGCAGCTGGCGGACGAGGTGGACCGCACACCCGACGGACTCGCGGTCGTCACCACCCGCCACGACGGCGTCACGATGGACGAGCTCCGACAGCTCGCACTGGAGATCCGAGGTCACCTCGCGACCAAGGCGGTGGTGATCGCCGGTGCCGCGCAGGACGACGGCAAGGCCCAACTCGTCGCGGTCGTGTCGGACGATCTCGCCTCCGCCGGCATCGAGGCGCGACCCATCCTGCAGCCCGCTGCGCAGGTCGTCGGTGGCGGAGCGGGCGGCAAGGGCGATCTCGCGCAGGCCGGTGGCAAGGGTGGTGAGGCGCTCGACCAGGCGCTCGAGGTGGCGGCGGACCATGCCCGCACCGCCATCCGTGACGCGTGAGCGGTTCCGTCCCACCTCAGGGCCGCGTCCTCGGCGTCGATCTCGGCGACGTCCGAATCGGTCTGGCGCTGACCGACCCGGCCCAGACCGTCGCGACGCCGCTCGACACGCTGTCGGTGGACCCCGACGACAACGCGGCCACCATCGCCGCGAAGCTGGCCGAGGCCGCGGACGGGCAGCTCGCCGTGGGCATCGTCCTGGGCCTACCGCGTACGCTGGAGGGTCGCGAGGGACCAGCGGCGCACCGGGCCCGCGACATCGCCGACCGGCTGCCCGAGCACCTCGCCGTGGACCTGTGGGACGAGCGGTTCAGCACCACCGAGGCGGAGCGCGTGATGATCGAGCAGGGTGCGCGGCGACGCGAACGGCGGCGTTCCATCGACCGCGTCGCTGCCACGCTGATCCTGCAGACGTGGCTTGACTCGCGCCGGCACGGGAGACGGTGAGGTGGCACTCAGCCGGGGTTCGAAGATCTTCCTCGTCATCGGCGTCGTCGTCGTGCTCCTCGTGGGGGGCGGCCTGTACTACGTCAGCTGGCTCCTGCGTGGCGAGTCGGGTCCCGGTGAGCCGGTCGCGGTGCAGGTCAGCTCGGGCGCGACCGCCGCCACCGTGGGGGATCTGCTCCAGGAGGAGGGGGTCGTCCGGTCGGCGCTGGCGTTCCGCCTCGTGGCGCGCAGCCGTGATCTCGACGACAGCCTCCAGGCCGGGACCTACGACCTCGAGACCGGGATGAGCGTGGACGAGGCCATCGACGCCCTGCTCGGAGGCCCACTCGCACGGGAGACGTTCCGGTTCACGGTCCAGGAGGGCTTGACGGTGGAGCAGACCCTCGCGCGGCTCGCCGAGCAGTCGCCCTACGGCGTCGAGGAGTACCGCGCCGTCCTCGACGAGGGCGCGTTGAGTCTCCCGGACTGGGTACCGCCCCTCGATGACTTCGGTCCCGACGTCCGCGAGCCCTACGAGGGTCTGCTGTTCCCTGAGACCTACGAGATGTTCGCCGAGGCGACCCCCCAGGACGTCCTCCAGCGGATGATCGACCAGCTCGGCCAGGTGGTCGACACGATCCCGGAGGAGCAGGTCGAGGCGAAGGCCGCGGCCGGCTACGAGCTCTACGACGGGTTGGTCGCCGCGAGCCTCATCGAGCGCGAGACCCGGATCGACGAGGAACGCCCCGTGGTCGCGGGCGTCATCGCGAACCGGCTCGAGGAGGGGATGCCGCTGCAGATCGACGCGACCTGCCTCTACGCGCTGGGCGAGCATCGGGAACGCGTCCTGCAGGCCGACTGCGAGGTGGAGTCGCCGTACAACACCTACCTGGTCCAGGGTCTGCCTCCGACGCCCATCTCCGGGGTCGGGGCGGCCTCCATCCGGGCGTTCTTCGCCCCCGAGGAGACCGCGTTCCTCTACTACGTGCTGTCGGCGGACTGCTCGGGGCGGCACGAGTTCTCCCGGACCCTCGACGAGCACAACCAGAAGGTCGCGGAGTTCCGCGAGAGCGACTGCGCCCCGTGACGTTGCGCGCGACGGCCTCGACGCGCCTCGTCGCACTCCTGGGGTGGCCCGCGCGTCACTCGGTCAGCCCGGCGATGCACAACGCCGCGTTCGAGGAGCAGGGTCTCGACCTGGTCTACCTGGCCCTGCCGACCCCTCCGGACCGTCTCCGCACGGTCGTCGACGCGCTCGCGGCGGTGGGCGCGGTGGGTGCCAACGTCACCGTGCCGCACAAGGGCACCGTGCTGCGGCTGTGCGACGAGGTCACCGACGAGGCGGAGCTGGTCGGGGCGGTCAACACCCTGGTCTGGACCACGGAGGGGCTGCTGGGGGACAACACCGACGCGCGCGGCCTGCACCAGGTCCTCAGCGAGGAGCTGGGGCTCCGCAGCCGCCTGCGCACGGTGATCCTGGGTACCGGGGGCGGGGCGCGCGCGGTCGCCGTCGCGCTCGGACGCATGGCGGCGGACGTCACCGTCGCCGGCCGGGACGGCGACGCGGCAGCGGACGTCGCCGCGCTGGCGGGAGAGGCCGGAGCGGACGCCTGGTCGAGCACCGCGCTGGCCGACAGCACCGAGGTCGAGCGGGTGGTGGCCGCCGCCGACCTGGTCATCAACGCGACCCCGCTCGGGATGCGCTCGGAGCGGCTTCCCGAGCCGTTCCACGAGCTGCGCAACCACCAGGTCGCCTACGACCTGGTCTACAACCCGCCCGAGACGCCGTTCCTGGCCGATGCGCGGGCAGCAGGAGCCGAGGCGCACCACGGGCTCGGCATGCTGATCGCGCAGGCGGCCCTGTCCTACCGGCGGTGGACGGGGCGTGAGGCTCCGGCCGCCACGCTCTCGGCCGCCGCACTGGCTGCCCTCTCGCCGCGCTAGCGCACCAGTACCCTACCTCGCACAGCAGTTCGCTCGTCGTGTGCTCCCGCTCCTCGAGTACTCAAGCGACGTGGGGACGCTGCCGACGTTGACAACAGGAGCCGGCTCGGGACGGCCTCCGAGGTGTGCGCAGACGCGGACCCCCGGTAGCGGCACCCCGTAGCCGGCAAGGGTCGTGTCGTCACGACCAGAGGAGGATCAGGACATGTCGGACACCAAGGCGCACCGTCTCGCGGCGGCCCTCGACGAGTTCATCCGCAGCTCACCGGACGTCGAGGCTGCGGCGGTGGTCTCGTTCGACGGTCTTCCGATGGCGAGCGCACTGCCGCCCGAGATGGAGGAGGACCGGCTCGGGGCGATGTCCGCCGCCCTGCTCTCGCTCGGGGAACAGGCGGCGATCGGCCTGGGACGCGGTCAGCTGAACCAGGTGTTCGTCGAGGGCGAGCACGGGTTCGTGTTCCTCATGTCGGCCAAGGACGAGGCCGTCCTCGCGGCGGTGGCGCGCCGGACCGCCAAGATCGGCTTCATGCTCTTCGAGATGCGGCGTGCAGCCGCACGCATCGGAGACCTGCTCATGGAAGGACGCGGCGACACGGACGTCTACCCGGATGTGCCGGACACCGCCGCGGAAGCTGCCTGGCAGTGACCGAACCACCTCGCATCGACGACCGCAGCAGGGGGTGACGTGTGCTCGAGGGGACGCTCGAGAGCTTCACCCTGCCGGACATCTTCCAACTGCTCGCCTTCACGAAGAAGACGGGGTGCCTGCACCTCCAGCGTGACAGCGCGACGGGAGAGGTCTACTTCCGCGACGGTCAGGTGTACTTCGCGGTCTCCACGACGGGGCGGATGGCCCTCGGGAAGCGGCTCGTCGGGGCGGGGATGGTCGCGACCGACCAGCTCGAGAGGGCGCTGGAGAAGCAGCAGGACGACGCCTCCCGCGGCCGCGCACTGCGGCTGGGCCAGATCCTCGTCAAGGAGGGCGTGCTCGACGCCGAGACGCTCGAGACGTTCGTCCGCGAGCAGGTCCAGGATGCCGTCTTCGACCTGATGCGGTGGTCGAACGGCAGCTTCCAGTTCGACACCGAGGGCGAGGACGCCGTGATCGACGAGCCGACCGAGCTCGCCGCGTCGGTCGAGAACCTCATCATGGAGGGCTCCCGCCGCCTCGAGGAGTGGCACGCCGTCCGCAAGAAGATCCCGTCGATGGATGCGACCGTGGCCATCGCCCCGTCGCCGACCGAGGCAGGCGTGGAGGTGAGCCTGAAGCCGGAGGAGTGGCGGCTACTCACCCTCGTGGACGGGCGGCGCACGGTCCACGATCTCGTCGAGCTCGCCGGGCAGGGCCAGTTCGCGACCTGCAAGCTGCTGTACGGCATGGTCGGTGCGGGGATGCTCGAGGTGCGCGACGTGGAGACCGAGGGGCCGTCATCGGTCGCTGCCATGCTCCAGCAACAGGATCTGCTGCGCCGCGTCGAGAGCGGTGAGCCGATCGACAGGGCAGTAGCGCCTCCTCGGGGCACGACAGCGACTGTGGTAGGAACCGAGTCGCCGGACGTCGACGAGGAACCCGAGACCTCCGAGGAGCCCGAGGTCGCGGACGTCTCCGACGAGGTCGAGGAGGCCCCGGCTACCGGACCCGAAGCTGCCGACGACTCGGATGTGCAGGTGGACGAGCAGCCCACGGTCGCGACAGCGGACGAACGGCCTGTCACGCCCCAGCCCCTCACCGCGAAGCCCTCCGCTGTGCGCAGCAACGGAGGCGGATCCGAGGAAAGCGAGCGCCTCGGTACCGACCCCACGATCGACGCCGATCTCGTGCGGCGCCTGATCGAGGGCGTCAGGGGGCTGTGATGACGCGACGCACCAGACGCGGCAACCCCCGGACCGTCAAGGTCGTGGTCACCGGGCCGTTCGGGGCGGGCAAGACGACCTTCATCCAGACCATCTCCGAGATCACGGTCCTGTCGACCGAGCGACAGGTCAGCGATCACACGCGCAAGATGAAGGAGCAGACCACCGTCGCGATGGACTTCGGCCGCATCACCGTGGCGGCGGACCTGTCCATCTACCTGTTCGGCACCCCCGGCCAGGAACGCTTCGACTTCATGTGGGAGATCCTCGCCGAGGGCATGCTCGGTTTCGTGCTGATGGTGGACGTGCAGCGGGATGAGTCGCTCGACGAGGCCAGGCGCATCCTCGAGTTCTTCACCGATATCGCCCAGGTGCCCTTCATCGTCGCTGCCAACAAGGTCGAGGGCGACGCCGAAGGGACCGTCGACGAGGTCCGACGACGCCTCGAGATCCCCGATGGCGTGGAGGTCGTCGCGGTTGACGCGCGTGAGCGCGACGATGTCAAGATGGCCCTCGTGACCCTTCTGCACGCGGTCCTGCGTCACCTCAGCGGTGAACCGAGCGAAGCCGCGGCTCCGCTGGCGCAGGAGGCCTGAGGTGCGCCAGCTCGGGCAGATCCTGATCGAGGAAGGGCTGATCAGCGACGAGCAGCTCCGCACCGCGCAGGAGATCCAGCAACAGCACGGTCGGTCGCTGGGGCGGGTGCTCATCGACCGCGGTCACGTCACTGAGCGCGACCTCGTACGCGCACTGGCGACCCAGATCGGCATGGACTTCGTCGACCTGTCCGACGAAGAGGTCGATGCCACAGCGGTGACCGCGATCAGCGAAACCCTCGCTCGGCGCTACAACGCTCTGCCCATCGGCTACGAGAACGGCCGTCTGGTCGTCGCCATGAGCGATCCGGCGAACGTCTTCGCGCTCGACGACATCCGCGCGATCACTGGCCTCGACGTGAAGTCGGTCGTCGCCACCAAGGAGGACATCGCCGACGCCATCAAGCGCTACCACCGGATGTCGGACGAGATCGAGGAGATGGCCCAGGACATGGGCGAGGCCGCCGGTGAGCCTCACGAGCTCGCGGACATCAAGACGGTCACGGACGAGGCTCCGATCGTCAAGTTCGTCAACCTGCTGATCACCCAGGCGGTCAACGACGGGGCGTCGGACATCCATATCGAGCCGGCTGAACGCGATATGCGCGTCCGGTTCCGCATCGACGGCGTCCTGCACGAGATCATGCACTCGCCCAAGAGCATCCAGTCGGGCGTCACCTCGCGCCTCAAGATCATGGCCGAGATCGACATCGCCGAGCGTCGCATCCCCCAGGACGGCCGCATCGGGCTGGTCGTCGGCGGCAAGCAGATCGACCTGCGTGTGTCGACGCTGCCGACGGTGTACGGCGAGAAGCTCGTGATGAGGATCCTGGACAAGACCTCGATCCTGCTCGAGCTGAAGGACCTGGGCTTCCTCGAGGAGAACTACGCCCGCTTCGAGAGCTCGTTCCGCAAGCCCTACGGCATGATCCTGGTCACGGGTCCGACCGGTTCGGGGAAGTCGACCACGCTCTACGCCACCCTGAACGTCATCAACCGTCCCGAGGTCAACATCGTCACGACCGAGGATCCGGTCGAGTACCGCCTCGCCGGCGTCAACCAGGTCCAGGTCAACGTCAAGGCGGGCCTGACGTTCGCCTCGGCACTGCGCTCGATCCTGCGTCAGGACCCCGACATCGTGCTCGTGGGTGAGATGCGTGACCGCGAGACCGCCCACATCGGCATCGAGGCAGCCCTGACGGGCCACCTGGTCCTGTCGACCCTGCACACCAACGACGCGCCCTCAGCGGTGACGAGGCTCACCGAGATGGGCATCGAGCCCTTCCTGGTGGGGTCCGCGATCGACGCGGTCCTCGCCCAGCGTCTGGCGCGACGGCTGTGCAGCAAGTGCAAGGAGCCGTACCGACCCGAGATGGCGACACTCCAGGAAGCCGGTCTGGATGCCGATACCGTCGAACAGAGGCCCGAGGTGTTCCGCGCCGTCGGGTGCAAGGCGTGCGGGAACACCGGCTACAAGGGCCGACTGGCGCTGCACGAGGTGATGAGCGTCACGGAGGACATCGAGCGGCTGACCGTCGAGCGGGCGTCGTCGGAGGAGATCAAACGCGTGGCTATCAGTCAGGGTATGCGTACCCTGAGGGAGGACGGTCTCGCGAAGGTCCTGCTCGGGATGACGACCATCGAAGAGGTCGCTCGCGTCGTCGTCTGACGGCGAGATGCAGTAGGGAGCGCGAAAATGGCACAGGGACTCGGCGAGATCCTCGTCCAGCAGGGAGTGATCGACGAGGGACAGCTCGCGACCGCCACCGAGCACCAGCAGAGCAGCGGCGGGACGCTGGCGAAGTCCTTGATCGAGCTCGGGCTGGCCACCGAGATCGACCTCGTTCGGGCGTTGGCAGCCCGCCTGGGGATGCCCTACGCCGAGGTGTCGGGCGGGGCGGTGGACCCCACAGCGGCCCAGATGGTGTCCCGTGCGCTGGCGGAGGAGCTCGAGGCGCTCCCCGTCAGGTTCGGCGACGGGGACGAGCTCGTCGTCGCCGTGGCTGACCCCAAGAACACCCGTGCCAAGGAGAAGATCGAGGCCGAGACGGGCCTGGCGGTGGTCCTGGCCCTGTCCGCGCGGCGCCAGCTCCACGACGCCATCGCGCACCTCACCATGGACGACGCCGGGCCCCTGCAGGTCGCCGAGGCGCCCTCACGGGCAGCGACGGAGCCGATGGCGCAGCCCGGCGGCCGGATCACCATGGCCGAGGAGCGCCCGACGATCGACCTCGACGAGCTGCTCGTCGCCCTGGTCGAGCGGGGCGGATCCGACCTGCACCTCACCAGCGGCATCCCGCCGACGATCCGGGTCCACGGCGACCTGACGCCGCTGGACGAGTACCCGATGGTCACGCCGGACGAGCTGCGCAAGATGCTGTACTCGATCATGACCCAGAAGCAGCGCGAGAAGTTCGAGAACGAGCTCGAGCTGGACATGTCCTACGCGGTGCCGGGCATGGCCCGCTACCGCGTCAACGTGTTCATGCAGCGCGACTCGGTCGGATCGGTGATGCGTGTCATCCCGTTCGAGATCAAGCCGCTCGACGACCTCGGTGTCCCCAGCCAGGTCTCCAACTTCGCCTACATGCCGCGCGGGTTCGTGCTGGTCACGGGTCCGACCGGCTCCGGCAAGTCGACCACGCTCGCCTCGATGATCGACCTGATCAACACCAACCGCCCGGTGCACATCATGACGGTCGAGGACCCGATCGAGTTCCTCCACCGCCACAAGCGCTCGGTGGTCAACCAGCGCGAGGTCGGCACCGACACCTACAGCTTCGCCGCGGCGCTCAAGCACGTCCTGCGCCAGGACCCGGACGTGATCCTGGTCGGCGAGATGCGTGACCTCGAGACCATCCAGATCGCGCTGACCGCGGCCGAGACCGGCCACCTCGTCTTCGGGACGCTGCACACCCAGGATGCCCCGCAGACGATCGACCGCGTCATCGACGTGTTCCCTCCCCACCAGCAGGAGCAGATCCGCGTGCAGCTCGCCGGGGCGCTCCAGGGCGTCGTGTGTCAGCAGCTGCTGAAGACCTCGGACGGGGCGGGGCGTACGGTCGCCTGCGAGGTCATGGTCGCCACACCCGGTGTCCGCAACCTGATCCGCGAGGGCAAGACCCACCAGATCTACTCCGCCATCCAGGCGGGGGCGAAGCACGGCATGGTCGCGATGGACCAGTCGCTGGCCACGCTCGTCAAGCGTGGCACGGTGACCTACGACGAGGCCGCCGAGAACTGTAGCAACATGAACGAGTTCAACCGCCTCGTCGGGCGCGGGACGAGCTAAGGGAGACCAACCATGGCCAGCAAGTTCAGCTACCAGGTCCGCGACCGTGCCGGCAAGCTCATCTCGGGTGAGCTCGAGGCCGACTCGCAGGGAGCGGTGGCCCAGAAACTGCGCAGCATGGGCTACTCGCCCGTGCGCATCGACCAGGTCAGGGAGTCGAGCCTCCAGAAGGAGCTGACGATCCCCGGCTTCGCCCCCAAGGTGAAGCTCAAGGACCTGGCCATCTTCAGCCGCCAGTTCGCCACGATGATCAACTCCGGCCTGTCGCTGCTGCGCGCCTTGACGATCCTCGCCGAGCAGACCGAGAACAAGGAGCTCGCGCGCATCGTCGACGAGGTCCGCAACCAGGTCGAGGGCGGCCAGTCGCTGTCAGTGGCGATGGCCGAGCACGACGCCTTCCCCAAGCTCTACATCGCCATGGTGCGCGCCGGCGAGACCGCCGGGATGCTCGACCAGGTGCTGCTGCGCATCGCCGACACGCTCGAGAAGGACGTCGCACTGCGCGGGAAGATCAAGGCCGCCCTGACCTACCCCGTGATCGTGTTCATCCTGGCGATCCTGCTGACCGCGGTCATGCTGATCTTCATCGTGCCGGTGTTCGTGGGGATGTTCGAGGACCTCGGCGGTGAGCTGCCGCTGCCGACCAAGGTCCTGATGGCGGCGTCCGACTTCGTCAGCTCACCGATCGGGCTGGTGACCCTGTTCGTGTTGCCCATCGCGGCGTGGCAGGCGTACAAGCGCATCCGCGCCACCGAGCGAGGCAGGTACCAACTCGATCGCATCAAGCTGAGTGCGCCCGTCTTCGGACCGCTGTTCCACAAGATCGCGCTGTCGAGGTTCAGCCGCAACCTCGGGACGCTCCTCAAGGCCGGCGTCCCCATCCTCCAGGCGCTCGAGATCACGGCGGACACGGTCAACAACGGTCCCATCTCCGACGCCGTCAGGGACGTCCAGGAGTCGGTGCGTGAGGGTGAGTCCATCGCGACCCCCCTCGCCGACCACGAGGTCTTCCCGCCCATGGTCGTGCAGATGATCGCGGTGGGGGAGGAGACCGGCGCGGTCGACACGATGCTCGAGAAGATCGCCGAGTTCTACGACCAGGAGGTCGAGTCGACCACCGAGTCGCTGACGGCCCTGATGGAGCCGCTCATGATCGCCGTGCTGGGTGGGATCGTCGGCGCGATGGTCATCGCCCTCTACATGCCGATCTTCAAGGTCATCGACCTGGTCGAGTAGGCCTCTCAGCCCACCAGCTGGGCTAGTGGGCGGCGGTTCTTCACGCTGCGTGTTCACATCTGCCACAGGAGCGGCTCTACGCCCCGCATCGGTCACGCTGCGTCCACGAGATTCCTCCGACGGATCTCTAAAGGTGGAGGCCCTCGGCGACGATGGATTGAGGGACAGGCCGCCGGGTACGTGCCCGGAAGAAGTGGCCGGTCACATACATATCCATACGTACCGAAGGGACCAACATGCTCCGCAAGCTCCGCGAGAGCCTCGACAAGCGCGAAGAGGGCTTCACGCTGATCGAGCTCCTGGTCGTGGTCATCATCATCGGCATCCTGGCCGCGATCGCCATCCCCGTGTTCCTCAACCAGCGCGAGAAGGCGTGGGACTCGGCCGCCAAGTCCGACCTACGCAACGCCGCCGTCATCCAGGAAGGCATCTTCACGGAGACCGGCGCCTACGCAGTGGACCAGGCAGGCCTCGAGTTCCAGGGCTTCAACGTCTCCGACAACATCGTCTTCTCCGTCGTGTCCGCGGGTACCAGCCCGACGGGCTACTGCATGAGCGCGTCGCACACTTCATCCGCGACGGTCTGGACGTACGACAGCGCCGACGGTAAGCCGAAGAACACCGCCTGCGTCAACACCTACTGATCCGTCTCTCTACCAAGTGTGCCGGGTGACCAAGGTCACCCGGCACACTGCTGTTCGTAACAACGTCTGAGGCAGGGGTTTAGGGATGTCCAACGTTCTGGCCACGGCGCTAGCGGCCGTGATCGGCCTGCTGCTCGGCTCGTTCGCGAACGTCGCCATCCACCGCTGGCCGCGGGGCGGCTCGGTCGTCACGCCCCGCGAGTCGTACTGTCCGCACTGCCAGCAGCCGATCCGTGCGCGAGACAACATCCCCGTCGTCTCCTGGCTGCTGCTGCGGCGCCGATGCCGTCACTGCGGTGAGCCCATAGCCGCCCGGTACCCGGCAGTGGAGGGGACCACCGCGCTGCTGTTCACAGCCACGGCGGCCGTGCACGGCGCCACGTGGCTCCTCCCGGCGCTGCTCGTGTTCGTGTGGGCGTTGGTGGTCGCGACCGCCATCGATCTCGAGCACCGCATCATCCCCAACAAGCTCACCTACCGGCTGCCCCTGGCCCTGCTGCCGCTGCTCGTCCTGGCCGCTGCACTCGATGACGCCTGGACCGATCTCCTCCGTGCCCTGGTCGCCGGGCTGGCGTTGCCGACCGCGATGCTGATGATGTCGGAGCTGTTCCGCCTGCTACGTGGGCAGTCCGGCTTCGGGATGGGGGACGTCAAACTCGCAGCGTCCATCGGTCTGGTCGTTGGCTACCTCGGGGGATGGGAACTCGTGGTGTTCTTCTACGGCACCATGGCCGCCGGGGTGGTCATCGTCGGTGCCCTCATCGCGGCGGGGCGGGTCAAACTGGCGTCGCGCATCCCCTTCGGCCCCTACCTCGCGCTGGGGTCACTGGTCGCTGTCCTGGCGGGGGAACCCGCCGCGGGGGTGCTCGAGCGATGGCTCGGGGTCCCGTAGTTGTCCACCACCAGACGTCTCCGAGGTGTGACGGTGCGTGGGACTCAAGTCGACCCGTGTTGTTGCCGACGTACGTTGTTGTTGCGTGCGTGAAGCTTGACGCACGGTGTGGCAGGTGTTACTAATGTGGTGCCGGGCGTCGGGAACGGCGCCGTCCGGATGGGTCGGCGCCCCCAACGGGGCGGATCGGCCCGCAGGCGGAGAGGGCAGACGTGGGCGCGGAGCGGCCGGGCGCGGACCGGCTCCTGACGGTCGCCGAGGTGGCCGCCCTCCTGCGCGTGTCCAACATGACCGTCTACCGGCTGATCAAGGGCGGCACGCTCGCGGCCATCCGGGTGGGCAAGAACTACCGCATCCGCCAGAGCGACCTCGACGCGTACCTCGCGGCCGGGTCGGTCCACGCCGAAGAGGATGAGGGCTGATGGCGAAGAGCGCGGTCGGTCTCGATATCGGCAGCAGCGGCGTGCAGGTGAGCCAGGTCACCGTCACCCGCGGTCAGCCGACCCTCGTCAACTTCGGCGGTGTGGCCCTCCCCGAGGGTGCCGTCCGTGAGGGCGAGATCATCGACGTCTCCGCGGTCAGCGCCGCCGTCAAGCAGCTCATGAGCGACGCCCGCATCAAGGAGAAGAACGCCTGGCTGGGTGTCGCCAACCAGCGCGTCGTCGTGCGCCAGATCGACCTGCCCTACATGGAGGAGCAGGAGCTGCGCGACTCCCTGCGCTTCCAGGTGCAGGAGTACATCCCGATCCCCGTCGAGGACGCCGAACTCGACTACCACCGTCTGGATGAGTACACCGAGGGTGACCAGCGCATGCAGCGCCTGCTCCTCGTTGCCGCCCACCGCGACATGGTGCAGTCCCACATCGCGGCCGCTTCGGACGCCGGGTTGCGTCCCGCCGGTGTCGATCTCAACTCGTTCGCGATCCTCCGAGCGCTGGCCAACGAGCGTTCGGTGTCACAGGGCAGCGAGGTCCTCATCGATATCGGTGCTGGCGTGACCAACATCGTCGTGCACGAGAACGGCACCCCCCGCTTCGTACGGATCCTGGTGCTCGGAGGGTCGGACATCACCGAGGCGCTGGCGTCGGGACTCGGCATCGCCCACGCCGACGCGGAAGCGCTGAAGATCCAGACGGGGCTCAGCGGTGCCGGGGACGAGGGTGCCCGTCGCATCATCGACGACCGCGCCAACCAGTTCGTCGACGAGGCGCGCGGCTCGCTCGACTACTACCAGGCCCAGACCGGCAGTGCCCGTATCGGACGCGTCGTGCTCTCGGGCGGCGGCTCGAAGCTTGCCGGACTACCCGAGCGTCTGGCGAACGCGGTGCGGCTGCCGGTCGAGGTCGGTCGGCCGCTAGACCACCTCCCCGTGAAGGGGACCTCCTACAGCCGCGATGATCTCGCCGACGTCGAACCCATCCTGGCGACCTCCATCGGCCTGGCGCTGGGAGGTGTCGAATGAGCGTTCGCGTCAACCTCCTCCCACGCGAGGTCGAGGAACGCAACGTCGCCCGGCGCCAGCGCGGCCTCCTGGCTGTCGTGGGGCTCGTCGTGGTCGTGTTGCTCGGGCTCCTCTACTGGATGCAGATAGGGCGCGTGAACGACAAGCGGGACGAGCTGGCGCAGGCGGAGCAGTCCCGTGACCAGCTCCAGGCCGAGGTCCAGGCCCTCCAAGCGTTCGCGGACCTCGAGACCGAACTCGCCGCGAAGAACGAACTCATCGCATCCGCGATGGCGCTGGAGATCTCGGTCGCGGGGTTGCTCCAGGATGCAGCGGCCGTCACGCCCTCGGACATGGCGTTCCTCACGCTCTCCGCGACGCTCCAACCGGCCGAGGAGGAGGGGACGAGCTTCGGTCAGGTCACGGCCTCCGCCGAGACGCTGCTCGGCCACGCCCCTGGCGTCGAGCGCGTGCTGCTGTCCTTCGACAAGGTCGCTGCCTTCCGGGAGGTCTTCTTCTCCTCCTCGAGTCTCGATGAGGTCGACATCACGACGTTCACGTTCGACTTCTTCCTCGGACCCGAAGCGCTCACTGGGCGGTACCTGGCGGGACTCCCGGAGGAACTGCGATGAACCGTCAGGCCGTCCTCGTCGCCGTGCTCGTGACCGCCCTCGTCGTTGTCGCGTACTACCTGTTCCTGCTCAAGCCGAAGATGGATGAGGTCGGCGAGGTGGAGGAGGAGATCGCCACGGTCCAGCAGCAAGAAGCGCAGCTGCGCTCCCGTCTGGCCAGTCTCGAAGAGGTCCGCGCACGCGCTCCGGAGATCGAGGCCGCCATCGCCGCGACCACAGCCGTGCTACCGACCGAACCCAACCTGCCCGCTGCGCTCCGACAGTTGCAGCTCGCCGCTGACGAGGCAGGCGCCCGGCTCATCACGGTCGCTCCGGCCCGTCCGGCTCAGGTTGAAGGAGCCGACTTCGGTGTGATCAACGTCAGCGTGAGCGTCGAGGGTGGCTACTTCCAGATCGTGGACTTCTTCCGGAGGGTCGAGGACCCCTCGATCTCGCCCCGCGCGATCCGGTGGCAAACGGTGGCGTTGGCCGTGGCTGAGTACCCGACGCTGACGTTGAGTGCCACTGGTCAGATGTTCGTCGTTGGACCTCCCACGACTGCCGATGACGCCGCCACCGAACCTGCCCCCGGGGCTTCCCCCGGCGTGGTGGAAGAGGGGCAAGCGGAGCTGGAGGGTGACATCGACGCTGAGGTGGAGGACGCCGCATGAGCCGCTTCCACGTCGCCTCGTACCCACTGCGGAGGGCCGCGGTCACCGCCTCGGTGCTCGCTCTCCTCGCCGCTGCGGCCCTGTTCCTCGCACGGCCACTGGTGGGAGGGCCTGACCGCGCCCCGACCTCCTCGCACGCTTCGCCCGTCCTGACGGATGTCGCCGAGGATCGGCTTCAGACCTCCACGTTGGTGGCCCAGGAGGAAGCGCTCCCGATCGAGACGTACGAGATCTTCCTCGTCCGCGACCCCTTCAGCCCCGTGCGTCCCGCCGAGCCGACGACAGGTGGCACCACCGGCGGCGAGACCACGACGACTACTGGGGCCGACACGACCACGACCGGCGACGACACCACGACCGGGGACGACACCACGACCACCGGCGATGACACGACTGGTGACGACACGACGACGGGTGATGGCTGCACGCAGAACGGCGAGGTCGTCTGCGACGGTCGGGTCGTGAGCCTGGTGGACGTGTTCGTCGACGACAGCGGTCGGGCGGTCGCACGGGTACAGGTGGACAACGAACTGTTCGACGTCACCGACGGTGCCGTCTTCGCCACTAACTTCGAGGTCCTCGGCATCGACCCGCCCTGTGTGACCTTGCTCTTCGGCGACGACGCCTTCACGCTCTGCGAGGGCGATCGCGTCCTCAAGTAGCAGTTCGGGCGGGGTAGGCAGCGCCGTGCAATCCTCTGTCGGCGACCCGCTGGTCAACTTCGGGGTTAAGTCGTGAACCCCACGGTCCGATAACGGTTAAGAGCGCGCTGGCGCATGCCTGCACGCGCGTTACAGGAGGCAAGGGTGCTGAGCCGCTTTCGAGTCGCTCGCTTGTGGCGGGAGCGTGACGCCGAGGATGGTCTCTCCCTCATCGAGATGATGATGGCGATCCTCATCCTGTCGGTGGCCATCATGGCCCTGGCGTCCGCGGCTCTCGCGAGCCTCCAGTCCCTGCGGGTCTCACGGGATCGTCAGAACGCAACCCAGCTGGCGTCCTCGGTCATCGAGGATGCGCGGTCGCTCTCGTGGTCGACGATCGCGCTAGACGCAGCCTCCTACACGGGACCGGCGGACTTCGAGGGCGAGCCTGTCCTGACGAGCGCCAGTGGAGGGGTGCCACCGGTGGTCGTGGAGGGACCCCTGACCGCGACGACGTACGTGACCTGGGTCCTGGCACCGGACGGCAGTAACCCCATGAGCGAGAAGCGCGTCACGACCATCGTCACGTGGGATGACCCCGCGGCGGGAGCGCGAACGGTACGCGAAGCCACTCTCGTGGCTGAGGCACGTCGAGGCCTCCCCTTGCCGGCGTTCGCGCTGGATCCGGCGACGCTGTCCGAGACCGGCGCCGAGGGCGAGGTTGTCTGCTTCGACCACTTCCTGACCAACATCGGCGAGAAGGACAGCTACAGCTGGCAGCTCTACGTCACCAACCTCACGGGTGACCTGGTTGCGGGTTCGTTCACCACCCGGTCGGTCGATGAGCCGGGCACCGGCGTCGTGAGCCGGCAAGGCTTCAGCGTTCCGGGCGGACTCCCCGGTGCGAGCTGGTTCGGCTGGGCGCGGATCGGAGACCCGCTCGAGCCGATGACCGATGTCACCGCGGACCTTCGCCCCGATAGCCCCGCCCCTGTGGCGCGTCGAGAGTCGGTGCCACTGACGCTGTGCTACACGCCGCAGGACTCCCTCGGCAACCTGATCGCCCTCGATCCCGAGCCCACCTTCACGGTCAGGGTCCACTCGGCGTTCGACGAGAACGTCCTGCACGACGTCGAGAACTCCATCGTCGCGGCCGGGACCGCCAGCGGCACCTCGCTGTTCCTCCACCATCCGGAGAAGAACGGCGAACCGAACCGGAACCTCTCGCCCCGCCTCTACACGATGAGCACAGCCGGACCGCAGTACACCAACGTCTTGTTGACCTACGACCGCTGTGGCAGCGGTCCCGCGGCCGACCAGGACTGCAACCCGGGCCTGCGTCTGCGACCCGGCAACACGGCCGACGTCGCGATGTGGGATCACCAGTTCACGGCGGCGTCGCAGGTCTCCGACACCGCGAACCTCACCCTCTACGTCACCACCGAGGCCGCGGTGACCGGAAGTCCAGGGCCGGCGACGCTCGTCTTCGACGTGCTGCTCGAGCGCCTCGACGCCTCGCGGAACTTCATCGACACGGTGGCCAGCGGCTCCCTCAGCGTGCCGTTCGACGGCACTTCCCCGGATTGGACCCGCGCGACCGTCTCGCTCCCGGTGACCGCCGGCAGCGTCACCTTCGCGCCGAACGACTTCCTGCGTCTCAGGCTGGCCTGTGCGAGCTCGAGCACGACCAACTGCCACGTGCATTACGACGTCGACGATCCGTCGGACGCTGCCGACCGGCTGATGTCGAACCTGAACATCTCGGTGAGCACGTCGTGAGCGCGGTCCCGGCCCGATACCACGATCAACGCGGGTTCACGCTCGTGGAACTGCTGGTGGTCATGGTGATCCTGGGCGTCGTAGCCGCCGCGACCACGTCCGTGATCATCGCGACACAGCGCTCGAACCAGTTCGGCGACGAACTACGCACGGTGATGGACGATGGCCGGATCTCGCTCGATCGCGTCCGTAAGGAGCTGCGTGCCGGTCGTCGGGTACTCGAGGGTTCGACGCCGTGGATGCTGCGGTGGTGGACCGATCAGAACCAGGACGGGTTGCGTCAGACCTCCGAGACCATCAACTACTGCGTCGCGCCGCTCGGTTCGACGAGCTGCGTCACCAGCGCCGCGACCGGCGAGTTCCAGTTGATCCGGTGGACGGACGCCCAGACCGCCTCCGAGGCCCGCGTGATCGCCCGGACGCTGACCACGACCGAGGTGTTCGGCGGTCTCGAGGCGCCTGTGACCGCCACGCGCGTGGTGACCGTGACGTTCGTCCTCGATGTACAGGACGCTTCTGGCCCGGAGGATCTCACGATGGACGCGACGATAAGGCTGCGCAATGTGGCGTAACTACCACGAGAACGAGGACGGCGTCGCCCTCTTCATGGCACTCCTGGGCGTGATCGTGCTCTCCGGGCTGGCGATCCTGTTCACCTCCCGCGCCATCACTGAGTCCCGCCAGACGGGCAGCGAGCGCGATTTCGAGAACGCGATCCACGTCGCCGAGGCTGGCGTCGACCACGTGATCGTCGACCTGAACGACGACGATGAGCTGGTCACGTCCTTCGGCGGATCACCGCACCACTACGACGCCGACGGCGACGGCGACGCCGACAGCGCTGACCTGACCGCGACACAGGACCAGGAAACGCAGTGGGCTGTCGACGTCGCCCGGACCTCGTGCACGCTCGTGTCAACCCAGTCGGACGGTGAGGCCTGCGGCATTCGGCCGCAGCTGGATGACGGTACGGCCCTCCCGTGGGTCTTCGGGGTCGGCTTCGTCCCCGACCGGGCTAACCCGGTCAAGACGCGGGTGATCAAGATCGAGTGGGACAAGGGCTTCTTCTCGCCCCAACAGGCGATCCTCACCAACGGCAACCTCAACTTCGGCGGCGACATCTGCGGGGTGTCGGCAGACGTGCACTCCAACGGCACCGTGACGCTCTCGGGTGGTGCAGACACCACGTCGTGCGCCGATCCGGACGGCAACGTGACGGGATCGGATGGCTACGTACCCGCCGGTGGCTCCGCCACGGGGCCGGACTCAGGCCACACCCCCGATACGGTCTTCACGCTGCCGCCCATCAGCGCACGCAGCGTCCGTGACGACGAGGTCACGACGCACCAGGACGAGTGGTACGAGCTCTGCTACGACGCATCAGGGGTGGGGACGGTCCGCCGTCCCTACACCGAGGACGGGGCGGGTACCCGCACGATCGTCGCGCCGTGTCAGGGCGACATCCTGTGGACGGAAGGTCAGAGCGCGCACTTCCGGGGTTGGCGGCTCGAAGCCGACAGCGGTAACCCGCCGCGTGGGGCTCCGGAACACTGGCGAGCGGGTGGCGGCGCGTTCACGCTTGAGGACGGCGTCTACTACGTCCACGAACTCAACGCGTCGGTCGAGGGGAACATCTCGGGGACCCCGCAGCTCACCGTTCTGGCCGACGGGAAGGGCGACATCAACCCGGGCGAGCGCCCAGACACGGGCAGCGGCTGCACCTTGAACGGACGCGACGACGGGAACATCTTCGTGACCGGTCTGGGGGGTGGGGACCTCAACCCGCTGCTCAAGGACCTGATGTACCTGGCGGACCGCGATATCGTCATCGCGGGTAACTCGTCCTCGGAGATCAACGGCGTCCTCGCGGCTCACGAGCAGATCGATGCCGGCGGTACCGCCGCGTACACCGGCGCGCTACTGGCCGAGGACGCCTGCAACACCTCGAGCTTCGGCTCACCGGTCGACGTCAACTCGGTGGGGGGCAACTTCCAGCTGACGCACAATGGCGACCTGCTGCTGCCGCTCGATTCGGTCGTCCGGATCACCGCCTGGAACGAGATCTGAGCCTCCGTAGACCGTAGGTGGTAGGCGGTGCGCGTGGCCGCGTCGGTAGGCTCGTCGGCCGACCGCGGCGAGGACATGTGTGGGCCGACTCCGGTACCTGACGGCGGGTGAATCGCACGGTCCGGCGCTGACGGCTGTCTGCGAGGGTCTACCCGCCGGGCTGGCGGTCTCCACCGACGAGCTCGCTCGTCAGCTCGCGCGGCGCCGGATGGGCTACGGGCGCAGCCCGCGGATGGACTTCGAGGTCGACCGGCTCGAGGTGCTGGGCGGTGTGCGACACGGTCGGACGCTGGGTTCGCCGGTCAGCATCGTCATCCACAACACCGAGTGGCCCAAGTGGGAGCAGGCGATGGCGCCGGAGGCTCCCGACGATCCCGACGCGGTGCTCGCGACCGGTCGCGGCGCCCCGCTGACCCGCCCGCGCCCCGGCCACGCCGACCTCGCAGCCTCGCTCAAGTACGGCTACGACGACGTCCGCGATGCGCTGGAGCGCGCGAGTGCGAGGGAGACCGCGGCCCGGGTCGTCGTCGGGACGCTCGCGCGAACGTTGCTGGCCGAGGTCGGGATCGCGATCGTCAGCCACGTCATCTCGATCGGCGACGCGACGGTCACCGACGAGCACCGCGTCCCGGGACCGGATGAGCTGGACGCCGTCGACGAGAGTCCGGTCCGCACCCTCGACCGCGGGGGCGAGGAGCGCATGATCGCCGCGATCGACGCGGCGGTCGCGGACCGCGACACCCTGGGCGGGGTCATCGAGGTCATCGCCTACGGCGCCCCACCGGGTCTCGGCAGCCACGTCCACTGGGACCGTAAGCTCGACACGCGCCTCGCCGCCGCCTGCATGAGCGTGCAGGCGATGAAGGGCGTCGAGATCGGCGACGGGTTCCGCACCGCCGCGCGCCCCGGCTCGCGAGCGCACGACGAGATCGAGTACCGCGACGGCGGGTTCACGCGCACGACCAACCGCGCTGGGGGAACGGAGGCCGGCATCACCACCGGCGAGGCGATCGTCGTACGGGTGGCGATGAAGCCGCTGTCGTCGCTCCCACGCCCGCTGAAGACGGTCGACATCTCCACCAAGGAACCGGCCGAGGCCATCACCCAACGCTCCGACGCCTGCGCCGTCCCGCGCGCAGGGGTCGTGCTCGAGGCCGTCGTCGCGTACGAGCTGGCGGATGCGCTGCTGGAGAAGACCGGCGGCGACACCGTCGCCGAGGTCACGCGCAACCTCGCGTCGTTCCTCGAGGAAGTCGCGGCCCGGTGACACGGAACATCGCGTTGACGGGGATGATGGGCAGCGGGAAGACGACAGTGGCCGACCTCGTGGCGTCTCGGATCGGACGCGAGGTGATCGACACCGATGCGGAGGTCGAGGCAGCGGCGGGGCGCAGCATCAGCGAGATCTTCGCGACGGAGGGCGAGTCGAGGTTCCGCGAGCTCGAGCGTGACCTGGTCGCCGAGGCGTGCATCCGAACCGACGTGGTGATCGCGCTCGGCGGGGGCGCCGTGCTCGATGACCGCAACGTCGAGATGCTGCGCAAGAGCGCCTGGATCGTGCTGCTCGACGCCCCGGTCGAGGTGCTCGCCGAGCGCGTCGCCAACGCGACAGGTCGGCCGCTGCTGCATGCCGGCGCGGCGCTCGCGGACATCTGGGAGGAGCGCGAGGCGCGTTACCGCTCGACCGCTGATGCGACGGTCGATGCCACCGCCCCGCCCCCCGAGGTCGCGATGGCGGTGCTCGACGCGGCCGTCGCCGCCGGCGACGTGCTGTCGGACGCCGAGCGCGCGGCACTACCCTGAGGGCCGCCCCGTCCGTTCCCGAGCAGGCGTCGCGTCCGTGAGCATCGTCCGGGTCGAGCTCGGGGAGCGCTCCTACCAGGTCCTGGTGGGACGCGACCTGCTGGCGGGACTGGACGAGCTCGCGATCCTGCCGGCTTCGGCACGCCGGGCGGCGATCGTCACCCAGGAGCCGAGCGCGGAGCACCACCTCGAACCGGTGCTCGGGAGCCTGGTCAGAGCGGGTCTGGAGGTCCGCACGCACCAGGTTCCGGACGGCGAGGGGGCCAAGACCCCCGACATCTGCGTTGGCCTGTGGCTGGCGCTGGCCGAGTGGCCCCTCGGCCGTGACGACGTCATCGTCGCGCTGGGGGGCGGCGTCGTCGGGGATCTCGCCGGGTTCATCGCCGCGACGTGGCACCGTGGCATCGCCCTCGTGCACCTCCCCACGACGCTGCTCGCCCAGGTCGACGCCGCCATCGGAGGCAAGGCCGCGATCAACCTCGCGCTGGGCAAGAACCTCGTGGGCGCCTTCCACCAGCCGATCGCGGTCGTCGCGGACGTCTCGACCCTCCAGACCCTCGCGCCCCGCACCCTCATCGAGGGCTTGGGTGAGGTCGTCAAGTACGGGCTCATCCGGGACCCCTCCATCCTCGACACGTGCGAGCAGCAGGCCGACGCGGTCACCGCCGGCGAACCTCACGTGCTCCAGGACCTCGTCGAGCGTTCCGCGGCCGTCAAGGCCGCCGTCGTCGCCGCGGATGAGCGCGAGTCGGGCGAGCGTGCCCACCTCAACCTCGGCCACACGTACGGGCACGCCCTCGAGGCGGTGACCGAGTACCACGGGCTGCTGCACGGTGAGGCCGTGTCCATCGGGACGGTGTTGGCTCTCCGGCTCGGTGTCCGGCTCGGCATCACGCCGCCCGAGATCGCGCAGCGGGGGGAGGCTCTGCTCGAGCGGCTCGGGCTACCGGTCCGCGCCCCGGCCCTCGACCGTGCCGACATCTGGGCGGCGATGCTCCGTGACAAGAAGGCGGACGAGGACGTGCGCTTCGTGCTGCTCGCGGACGTCGCGCAGCCGGTGCTCGTGACACCCCCGGTCGACGCGGTCGACGCCGTCCTGGACGAGGTGGAGATGACGCTGTGAAGATCCTGCTCCTGCACGGCCCCAACCTCAGCCAGCTCGGCAGCCGCGATCCCGAGCAGTACGGCAGGCTGACGTTGGACGAGCTGGTGGCGACCGCGACCGACGAGGCTGCGAGCGTCGACGCCGAGCTCGAGCACGCCGCGTTCGAGTCCGAGGGCGACCTCGTCACCCGGGTCCACGCTGCGCGGTCCGACGGCAGCGAGGCCGTGATCATCAACCCGGGTGCGCTGACCCACTACAGCTATGCGCTGCGCGACGCGATCGACGTGCTCGACGTGCCGTGCATCGAGGTGCACCTGTCGAACGTCCACGCGCGCGAGGACTTCCGCCGCCGGTCCGTCGTCGCGGCGGCGTGCGCCGGATCGGTCGCGGGGTTCGGGGCGCTGGGCTACCGGTTGGCCGTGAGAGCGGCGGCTGACCTGGCACGCGCATGAGGGGAGCACGCCGCGACCGCCTGCGGGCGCGCTTCGAGGACGTGGAGGTGGACGCGCTCGTCGTCACCGATCTCGTCAACGTGCGCTACCTGACCGGGTTCACCGGCTCCAACGGTCGACTGGTCGTCGGACCCAGCGCCGACGCTGACGTGCTGATCACCGACGGCCGCTACGAGACCCAGGCCGCCGCCGAGGTAGGTGAGCTCCGTGTCGTCGTCGTTAGCTCTCGTGGCGTGGTCGACGAGACGGTCGAAGCGGTGCAGAGCGTGCAGCGGTGTGGGTTCGAGGCGGGGACCTTGCCCTGGCAGGCGGCCGAGGACCTGCGCGAGTCGTTGGCCGAGGAAGAGGTCGAGGCGGTCGCGGTCGAGGACGAGGTCGAGGAGCTGCGTCAGGTCAAGGACGAGGCCGAGATCGCCACCCTCCGGGCAGCGTGTGCCGTCACGGTGGACGCGCTGACGGCGACCCTCGAGCGCGTCGACGTCGGCATCACCGAGCGCCGCTTCGCCTTGTGGCTCGAGGCGGCCATGCTCGAACGTGGCGCGGAGGACCGGGCGTTCCACACCATCGTCGCGTCTGGCCCCAACTCCGCCATCCCGCACCACCGCGCTGGCGAGCGTCCCTTCGCGAAAGGGGACCTGGTGAAGGTGGACTTCGGGGCGCGGCTGGACGGCTACCACGCGGACTGCACGCGCACGTTCGCGCTCGGCGATCCGCTACCCGAGCTGGTCGACGTCCACGCGATCGTCGTCCGCGCCCAAGCGGCGGCCGTGGCCGCCGTCGTTGACGGCGTCGAGTCCAAGGCGGTCGACGCCGCCTGCCGCGACATCATCGAGGAGGCGGGCTACGGCGAACGCTTCGTCCACGGCACCGGGCACGGTGTGGGCCTAGCTATCCACGAGGCCCCGCTCCTGGGCTCCGAGGCGACTGGTACGCTCAGGCGTGGCATGACGATCACCGTCGAGCCGGGCATCTACCTCCCCGGTCTCGGCGGGGTCCGGATCGAGGACACGGTCGTCGTCGCCGACGACGGACCGCCCGAGGTCCTCACCGCGACCCCACCCGATCTGCCGCGCGACCTGCTCGTCCTCTGACGCGTCGCGCCGATGCCCTGAAGGGACACCGATGGTCTCGACCAACAACCTCAAGAACGGCATGACCCTGATCGTCGACGACAACCTGATGCAGGTGGTCGAGTTCCAGCACGTCAAGCCGGGCAAGGGCGGGGCGTTCGTGCGCACCAAGCTACGCAACGTCGAGAGCGGCAAGGTCCTCGACAAGACCTTCCGCGCGGGCGAGGACGTGCCTCAGGCGATCATCCAGAAGAAGGAACTGCAGTACCTGTACAACGACGGGCAGCACCTCGTCTTCATGGACACCACCACGTACGAGCAGACCCACGTCGCGGCGGATGCCATCGGGGACAGCGCGCGGTGGATCAAGGAGTCCGACACCATCGAGGTGCTCGACTACGAAGGCCGGATCGTCGGGGTCGAGTTACCGGCGTCGGTGACCCTCGAGGTGACCCAGACCGAACCCGGCGTCGCCGGCAACACGGTGCAGAACGCCACGAAACCGGCGACGCTCGAGACCGGCGTGGTCGTGCAGGTACCGCTGTTCATCAACGAGGGCGAGCGCATCAGGGTCGACACCCGCAGCGGCGAGTACCAGTCGCGGGCGTGACCGACACCCCCGGGCAGCGACCTCACACGTTCCAACCAGCGGTCGCCCGTCGGCGCGCGCTCGACGTGCTGTTCGAGGCAGACGTCCGGCGCGAGCACCCCGTCGACACGCTCCAGCGGTTCCGAAGTGATGAGGATCCTGCGCTCGACCCGTTCGGTCGCGACCTCGTGCGGGGCGTCGGTGAGCACCTCGCCGAGCTCGACGAGATCATCGGCCGGCACTCGCGAAGCTGGAAGGTCCCGCGCATGCCAGCGGTCGACCGCACCATCCTGCGCATCGCCACCTACGAGCTCATCCACCACGCGGGTACACCGGCCGCGGTGGTCATCGACGAGGCCATCGAGGCGGCCAAGGCGCTGTCGACCGACGACTCGCCACGGTTCATCAACGGTGTCCTGGAGGCGATCCGGGGCGAGGTTCGGGGCGGCTGACGGAAACGCGCGTGGAGGCGTGTTGTCGTCGCGATGAGGTGGCGGCCGGGCGGGGCGGCGGTGGTCGACGGGGGTGGGGGCACGGGGTACGCTGGCGCGACCTTCCCTTTAACGACCGGTCCCGTGAGGCCGGGAAGGGAGCTAGATGCAGCGGCTGCTGCGCCAGTACGCCCGTCCGCGCCGACCGAGCCAGGTCCGGCAGTGACGGGCGTTCGTGCTCCGGGCCGCGAGGTGCTCAGCGGCGACGACGTGGCTCGCGCCCTGCGCCGGCTCGCCCACGAGCTCATCGAGCGCCACCCCCAGCTCGACGATCTCGTCCTTATGGGCATCCGCACCCGGGGCGTGCACCTGTCGGAGCGACTCGCGCTCCTCCTCGAGGAGATCTCGGGGACCGAGGTCCCGCGCGGCGAGCTCGACGTGACGCTCTACCGCGACGACATCGGACACCGCGGCCCGCTCCCGCTGGGCCGGACCCACTTCCCGGTCGACATCGACGGCCGCACCGTGGTGCTCGTCGACGACGTGCTCTACACCGGTCGCACCATCCGCGCCGCGATGGAGGCGGTCTTCGAGGTCGGACGCCCCGCCGCGATCCGGCTCGTCGCGCTGGTGGATCGCGGCCACCGCGAGCTGCCGATCCGGGCCGACCACGTCGGCAAGAACCTGCCGACCGCGGAGGACGAGGAGATCCGCGTCCTCGTCGACGAGGTCGACGATCGCGACGGTGTCATCATCGTCGAGGAGGGTGACGAGTGACCGCGACGACCGCCCCGCCGTCCCCGACGCTGGACCACCTGCTCAGCATCGAGGATCTCGACGCTGACGCGATCGAGCTCATCCTCGAGACCGCCGAGTCGCTGCGCGAGATCGCCGAGCGGCCGATCAAGAAGGTGCCCACCCTGCGCGGCCGGACGGTCTGCAACCTCTTCCTCGAGGACTCCACCCGGACACGGATCAGCTTCGAGGTCGCGTCCAAGCGCCTCAGCGCGGACGTCATCAACTTCACGGCCAAAGGCTCGAGCGTCAGCAAGGGCGAGTCGTTCAAGGACACCGCGCTGACGCTGCAGGCGATGGGCGTGGACGCGGTGGTGGTGCGCAGCGCCGCCGCCGGCGCCCCGCTGCAGCTGACGCGCTGGGTCGACGCGCACGTCATCAACGCCGGGGACGGCTGGCACCAGCACCCCACCCAGGCGCTGCTGGATCTGTTCACGATGCGACGCGCGCACGGCCGTCTCGAGGGCCTGAAGGTCGCGGTCGTCGGCGACGTCCTGCACAGCCGTGTGGCCCGCTCCGAGGTCCAGGCCCTGCGGATGGTGGGGGCGGACGTGACGGTGGTCGCGCCACCGACGCTGATGCCTCCCGACCCCAGCGCGTGGGACGTGCCGTTCACGAGCACTCTCGACCCGGTGCTGGCGGACCTCGACGTGCTCTACGTGCTGCGGGTGCAGCGCGAGCGGATGCACCGCCAGTTCTTTCCCAGCGTCCGCGAGTACCGCCGTCACTGGGGCATCGACGCCGAGCGGCTGGCCCGTCTGCCCGACCACGCCATCGTCATGCACCCCGGCCCCATGAACCGCGGGGTCGAGATCGCCGCCGACGTGGCCGACGAGCACGAGGCCATCATCACCGACCAAGTCACCAACGGCATCGCCGTGCGTATGGCCGTGCTGTACCTGCTGCTGGGGCGCGACGGGGCGAAGGAGACCACCGATGCCTGAGCTGCTGCTCAAGGGCGGGCGGGTCCTCGATCCCGCGTCGAGGCACGACGCGGTCACGGACGTGCGCATCGTGGACGGGGCCATCGCCGAGATCGCATCCCACCTCACCGCTGACGCGCCGGACGCCGAGGTCGTCGACTGCGCCGCTCTGTGGGTCACGCCCGGGTTCGTCGACCTGCACACCCACCTGCGCGAACCCGGCTTCGAGGACGCCGAGGACATCGCCAGCGGGACCGCAGCGGCCGCAGCGGGCGGCTACACCGCCGTCTGCGCGATGGCCAACACCGATCCCGTGACCGACACCGCCGCCGTGGCTCACTCGGTGCGTCGCATCGGCAACGAGATCGGCCGCGCAGATGTCTTCCCCGTCGGGTCCATCACGCGCGGTCTGGCAGGGGAGACCCTCACCGAGTTCGGCGATCTCCTCCGCGTCGCCGGCGTGGACTTCTTCAGCGATGACGGCAAGCCGGTCGCCGACCCGCTCGTCATGCGCCGGGCGCTGCAGTACGCCACCGCCTTCGACGTCGTGATCTGCAACCACGCCGAGGACCCCAGCCTCACCGAGGACGCCCAGATGAACGAGGGCGCGATGTCCTCCCTCCTCGGCCTCGCTGGGTGGCCCCACGAAGCCGAGGAGATCATGATCGCGCGTGACCTCATCTTGGCGGCCGGGGTCGGGGCGAGGCTGCACGTGCCGCACGTGAGCACCTACGGCGCGGTCGACCTCATCCGGCGGGCCAAGGCGCAGGGCGTCACCGTCACAGCCGAGGTGACCCCCCACCACCTCACCCTCGACGACAGCCTCCTGGGCTCCTACGACGCCAACCTCAAGGTCAACCCGCCCCTGCGTACCTCGCGGGATGTGGCCGCGCTCCGGGGAGCGCTCGTCGACGGGACGATCGACGCGGTCGCGACCGATCACGCCCCCCACCCCCCCGAGCAGAAGGACCAGGAGTGGCACCACGCCCCCTGCGGGATGCTGGGCCTCGAGACTGCCTTCGCGGTGGTGCTCACCGAGCTGATCGAACCGGGCGTCATCGACGCCCTGACCGCCGTGGCGCGATTCACGACCGGTCCCGCACGGGTGCGTGACGTGGGTGAGCACGGCGCCGGAGTCGCCGTGGGGGCCGCCGCTAACCTCGCCGTCATCGACCCGGAAGCCCGCTGGACCGTCGAGGGGCGCAGACTGCACTCGCGCGCACGCAACACGCCGTTCGAAGGGCGCAAGCTCGTCGGCCGTCCCGTGCACACCCTGCTCCGTGGCCGGTTCACACTGCGCGACGGTGAGGTGGTCGCGTGAGCGCGAACGCCTTGCTGGTCCTCGAGGACGGCACGACCCTCCGCGGGACCGGCTTCGGAGCCGTCGGGACCGCCTTCGGCGAAGCGGTCTTCAACACCGCCATGACCGGCTACCAGGAGGTCCTGACCGACCCCTCGTACCGCCGACAGGTCGTGACGATGACGGCCCCGCACATCGGCAACTACGGCCTGAACGACGACGACGCCGAGTCCGACCGCGTGCAGGTCGCCGGCTTCGTCGTGCGCGAGGCAGCCCGCCGACCCAGCAACTGGCGCAGCCAACGCGACCTCACCACCGCCCTCGCGGAGGCCGGTGTGGTCGGGGTCGAGGGCGTCGATACCCGTCGTCTGACCCGTCACCTGCGCAGCCAGGGTGCGATGCGCTGCGCCGTCTCGACCGAGGTGCTCGACGCTGACGAGCTCGTCGATCGCGTCCGCGAGAGCCCCCGGATGGTCGGCGCCGACCTGGCGGGCGAGGTCTCCACACGCGAGCCCTACGACGTGCCGGCCGACGGCGACGCCCGCTTCCGCGTGGTCGCACTCGACTACGGCATCAAGCGCAACATCCTCCGGCTGCTCACGCGCGCCGGCTGTGACGTCCGCGTGCTGCCGGCGACCGCCACCGTCGACGAGGTCCGCAGCCACGACCCGGACGGTGTGTTCCTGTCCAACGGCCCCGGCGACCCGGCGGCGGTGACGTACGGGATCGACCTGGCCCGTGCGCTGCTCGGCGAGATGCCCCTGTTCGGCATCTGCCTCGGCAGCCAGCTGCTCGGGGCGGCACTTGGCGCCAAGACGTACAAGCTCCGGTTCGGACACCGCGGCGTCAACCAGCCGGTCCTGCGCCGTGAGGACCGGACGGTCGAGATCACCAGCCACAACCACGGCTTCGCCGTGGACGGCCGGACCCTCGGGGACGAGATCGACGAGGGCGTCTACCGGACCGCCGATCACGGCGTCGTCGAGGTCAGCCACGTCAACCTCAACGACGACACGTGCGAGGGACTGTCCTGCCGCGACGTCCCGGCGTTCAGCGTGCAGTACCACCCGGAGGCCGCGCCCGGGCCGCACGACGCGCGGTACCTGTTCGAACGGTTCAACCACCTCATGGGGAGTCGATCCAGTGGCTGACGAAGCGGTTGTACGGACGCGACCGGTGCGCGTGAAGATCTACGCGCGCAACGGGGCGGTGATCGACGGGCTCGCCCACATCAAGCCGGGCGCCTACCAGCGCCGGATCTCCGATGTGCTCAACCTCGGCCAGGTCAAGTACATGGCCGTGACCGACTGCACCTACACCCTCCCGGGGGTCGAGGCGCGCGAGTCGGGCTGCATCCTCGTCAACACCGAGGACATCGTGATGCTCGACGCGGCGCCGCCGCGTCCCGGTGACGAGGACAAGTCCGAGCCGCTGCTGCCCGGCTCGTCGATGTGACCTAGGGAGTACATGCCCAAGCGCACCGACCTCTCCTCCGTCCTGGTCCTCGGATCCGGGCCGATCGTCATCGGTCAGGCCTGCGAGTTCGACTACTCGGGCACCCAGGCGCTCAAGGTCCTCCGCGAGGAGGGCCTCCGCGTGGTGCTCGTCAACTCCAACCCGGCCACGATCATGACCGACCCGGCGTTCGCCGACGCCACCTACATCGAGCCCCTGACCGTCGACACCGTGCGCGAGGTCATCGCCCAGGAGCGCCCCGACGCGCTGCTGCCGACACTGGGCGGCCAGACCGGTCTCAACCTCGCCGTGAACCTGGCCGAGGCCGGCGTGCTCGAGGAGTTCGGGGTCGAGATGCTCGGGGCCAGCCTCGACGCCATCCAGACCGCCGAGGACCGCCAACGCTTCAAGGACGCGATGACCGAGATCGGGCTCGAGAGCCCCGGGTCGGTCTACGTGCGCTCGGTGGACGGGGCGCTCGAGGCGGCGGAGCGGTTCGGCTACCCCCTGGTGCTGCGGCCGTCCTACACCCTGGGAGGCAAGGGCGGCGGCATCGCCTACGACGAGACCGAACTGATCGACAAGGTCCGTCAGGGGCTCGCGGAGTCGCCGGTCCACGAGATCCTCGTCGAGGAGTCGGTGGTCGGGTGGAAGGAATACGAGCTCGAGGTGATGCGCGACCGCGCGGACAACTGCGTGGTGATCTGTTCCATCGAGAACCTCGACGCGATGGGTGTCCACACCGGCGACTCGATCACGGTCGCACCCGCGATGACGCTGTCCGACCGCGAGTACCAGCAGATGCGTGACGCCGCGTTCGCGTGCCTGCGCCGCATCGGGGTCGAGACCGGTGGCAGCAACGTGCAGTTCGCGGTCGATCCCGCCACCGGGCGCCAGCTCATCATCGAGATGAACCCGCGCGTGTCACGGTCATCGGCGCTGGCGTCGAAGGCGACCGGGTTCCCGATCGCCAAGATCGCGGCGAAGCTCGCGCTCGGTTACACGCTCGACGAGATCCCCAACGACATCACGCGGGAGACCTACGCCGCCTTCGAGCCCACGATCGACTACGTCGTCGTAAAGCTCCCGCGCTTCGCCTTCGAGAAGTTCCGCGGCGTCGACGACACGCTCACGACGCGGATGCACTCGGTCGGCGAGGCGATGGCGATCGGCCGGACGTTCAAGGAGGCGCTCAACAAGGGGCTGCGCTCGCTCGAGGACGGGCGTGTCGGCTTCGGGGCGGATGCCGCGCTCGACATCGACGACGAGGCGCTCCAAGCGTGGCTCACGCGGCCTCACGTCGCGCGACTCCGCGGTGTCGACGAGGCCCTGACCCGAGGGTGGTCGGTCGAGACCGTCGCCGAGCTCACCGCGTACGACCCGTGGTTCGTCGACCAGTTGCGCCAGCTCATCGAGCGCCGCAAGGAGGTGCGCGCCGCCGAGCACCTCAACGCTATGCCCGTCGAGCTGCTGCGAGCGGCCAAGCGGGACGGCTTCAGCGACGCCCACCTCGCGCACCTGCTCGAGACGACCGAGCAGGCGGTCCGCCGCCGGCGCCTCGAGGCGGGGGTCACCCCGGTGTTCAAGACCGTCGATACCTGCGGGGCGGAGTTCGAGGCCCACACCCCCTACCACTACTCGACCTACGAGGACGAGGACGAGGTCACCGGCTCCGACCGACCCAAGGTGATGGTCCTCGGCAGCGGCCCCAACCGCATCGGGCAGGGGGTCGAGTTCGACTACTGCTGCGTCCACGCGGTCTACGCGCTCGCGGAGGCCGGCTACGAGACCATCATGGTCAACTGCAACCCCGAGACGGTCTCGACCGACTACGACACCGCGGACCGTCTCTACTTCGAGCCGCTCACGTTCGAGGACGTGATCGCGATCTGCGACCGGGAGCAGCCCGTCGGCGTGCTCGTGCAGTTCGGGGGCCAGACCCCGCTCAAGCTCGCGCATGCGCTCGAGCGGGCGGGCGTCACGGTGCTGGGTACGTCGCCCGACGCGATCGACGCCGCCGAGGACCGGGGGCGCTTCGGGGCGCTGCTGGAACGGCTGGACATCCCCTCGCCCCCAGGCGGCATCGCACGCAGCTTCGAGGAGGCCCGAGCCATCGCGGGGCGCATCGGCTACCCGGTCCTGGTCCGGCCCTCCTACGTGCTCGGCGGACGGGCGATGGAGATCGTCTACGACGAGCACATGCTCGGCGGCTACCTCGCCAGCGCCCTCGAGGCCGCTCCGGACCAGCCGATCCTGGTCGACCGGTTCCTGGAAGGGGCCATCGAGATCGACGTCGACGCGGTCTACGACGGCGACGAGGTCTTCGTCGGCGGCGTCCTCGAGCACATCGAGGAGGCCGGGATCCACTCGGGCGATTCAGCGTGCACGGTCCCGCCCATCACGCTCAGCCGCAGCCAGATCGGGGCCGTCCGCGACCACACCCAGGCCATCGCCGCGGGCCTCGGTGTCGTGGGGCTCGTCAACATCCAGTTCGCGCTCAAGGACGACCTGCTCTACGTCATCGAGGCCAACCCTCGGGCGTCGCGGACGGTCCCGTTCGTGTCGAAGGCCACCGGGGTCGCCCTGGCGAAGATCGCTGCCCGGGTCATGGTGGGGGAGAAGCTCGCCGAACTCCGCGAAGCTGGTCTGCTCCCTGCCGGTGACGCCGTGACCGGTCCGCGCCCCGAGCACATCGCGGTCAAGGAGGCCGTGCTGCCCTTCGACCGCTTCCCGGGCGTCGATGCGCTGCTCGGTCCGGAGATGCGCTCGACCGGCGAGGTCATGGGCATCGACCTCGACTTCGGCGCCGCGTTCGCCAAGTCGCAGGCCGGGACCGGCTCGATGGTCCTTCCCACCTCCGGCACGGTCTTCGTCTCGGTCGCCAACCGCGACAAGCGCAACATCGTCTTCCCGGTCAAGCGTCTGATCGACCTCGGGTTCGACATCGTCGCCACCGAGGGCACGGCCGAGGTGCTCAACCGCGCCGGGGTCCCGGCGAAGGTCGTCGGCAAGGTCAGCGAAGGCTCGCCCCACGTGGGCGAGCTGATCCAGGACGGCCACGTCCAGCTCGTGCTGAACACCCCGTTCGGCATCGGGGCGCGCAGCGACGGCTACGAGATCCGCCAGTACGCGGTCCAGAACGGCATCCCCTGCATCACGACGATGGCGGGGATCCTCGCGGCGATCCAGGGCATCGAGTCGCTCGGTGGTCGTCGCACGGTCAGATCGCTCCAGGAGTACCAGTACCGCTACCAGTCGGGCACGGCGTGACCACCTACCTGCGCAGCCGCGACCCCAACGTCTTCGGGCGTCCGGGTGACGGGCCGTTGAAGGTCCTCGCCGAGGTGATCCAGCGACGTCGCGACGGCGCCTACCACACGATCACCGTCGCGGCGCCCGACATCGCTGAACGCGCGAAGCCGGGTCAGTTCGTCAACGTCGCGGTCGAGGGCCCCGGCACCATCCTGCGCCGCCCCTTCTCGATCCACCGCGTGTCGAGCCAGGGACCGATCGCCGGCACCATCGACTTCGTCCTCGACGCGCACGGGCCGGGCACGGCGTGGCTAGCCGAGCGGCAGACCCACGACATCGTCGACGTCGTCGGGCCTCTGGGGAGCGCGTTCCCGATCCCGCAACAGAACGTGCCGTGCCTCCTGGTCGGCGGGGGGTACGGCGTCGCCCCGCTGTTCTTCCTGTCCGAGGTCCTCACCCGGGCGGGGCTGCGCGTGGACATGATCGTCGGGGCGGCGAACGCGGAGCGCATCTACAACGCCATCGAGGCCAAGCGCATGACGGCCAGCGTGACCTTCACGACCGAGGATGGCTCGCTGGGCGTCGAAGGACTCGTGACCGACGCGATGGACGACGTGATCGCGGCCACCGGAACGCGGGTTATCTACGGCTGCGGACCGATGCCCATGCTCCGTGCCGTCAGCCTCCGCGCCAAGGAACGCGGCATCCCCTGCCAGATCGCGGTCGAGGAGCACATGGCCTGTGGCGTTGGCGTGTGCTGGACGTGCGTCATCCCGATCCGCTCGGCGAAGACGGGCCAGCTCCGCATGAAGCGGGCGTGCATCGACGGCCCGGTGTTCAGCGGAACACGCGTCGGATGGGACGTCTCGCGGTGGCACGTGCCCGACGGTGACGCCGTCGAGGACGTGGCTGAGCCCGGCACGCCCATCGAGGAAGGCGCGGACGAGTGACCGTCGACGTGCGTGCCGATCTGGGGGCGCTGTCCCTGGACAACCCCATCGTCACCGCGTCGGGCTGCTTCGCGAGCGGTGCCGAGATCGACCGCTTCTACGACGTTGCGACGCTGGGTGCGGTGGTGGTGAAGTCGATCACGCTCGAACCGCGCGAGGGACTGCCCCCGCCGCGCATGGCCGAGACCCCCTCGGGGATGCTCAACGCGATCGGCTTGCAGAACCCCGGCATCGACGGGTGGCTCGCCAAGGACCTGCCGTGGCTGCAGGGCAAGGGCGTTCCGGTGATCGTCTCCATCGCCGGCACGAGCGTCGACGAGTTCGCCGAGGTGGCCCGCCGGCTCCGTGGTCGCGCCGGTGTCGTCGGGGTCGAGGTCAACCTCAGCTGCCCGAACGTCGACCACCGGGGCCTGGTCTTTGCCTGCCACCCCGAGCCGTCCGCCGACGTGATCACCGCCGTCACGCGGGCCGTGGACGTCCCCGTCTTCGGCAAGCTCACCGCCGACGTGACCGACATCGTCTCAGTGGCGCGTGCCGTCATCGACGCCGGTGCCACCGGCCTGTCACTCATCAACACCCTCCTCGGGATGGCCATCGACGTCGAGTCCCGGCGCCCCACCCTCGCCAACGTCCTCGGTGGGCTATCGGGGCCAGCCATCCGCCCCGTCGCGGTGCGCAACGTTTTCCAGGTCCACCAGGCGATGCCGGACATCCCGATCATCGGGATGGGTGGCGTGCGCACCGTTCGCGACGTCGTCGAGTTCCTGCTCGCCGGTGCCAGTGCCGTCGCCGTCGGCACCGCGAACTTCGCTGATCCGTTCGCGGCCCACGATCTGCTGGCGGGCCTGCGCACGTGGATGGCCGACCACGGCGTGGCCAAGCTGTCCGAGCTGCGGGGCGCGGTGCAGATGCCGGACCGCGAGGCGTGAACCCGCTGATCGTCGCGCTCGATGTCCACGAGCTGGACGAGGCGGTGGACCTCGCGCGCCGGCTCGAAGGCGAGGTCGGGGCGTTCAAGGTGGGGCTCGAGCTGTACGGGGCGCACGGCCCCGACGCGGTGACCGAGGTCGGGCGGTTCGGTGACGTGTTCCTCGATCTGAAGCTGCACGACATCCCCACCACCGTGCGTCGTGCGGCGAGCGTTCTGGGACGCCTCGGGGTCCGCATGCTGACCGTGCACGCCAGTGGGGGGACCGCCATGGTCGAGGCTGCGGTCGAGGGCTTGACCGCGGGGGCCTCAGTGGGCAACGGCATGTCCCCGCTCGTTCTGGCTGTGACGGCACTGACGAGCATGAGCGACCGCGACCTC
Organism: Actinomycetota bacterium; assembly: GCA_019347575.1. NCBI lineage: Bacteria > Bacillati > Actinomycetota > Actinomycetota bacterium. The sequence continues at coordinate 53,972 of JAHWKY010000017.1, forward strand.
GACGACGTCGGACAACCCGCCGCCGAGGACCAAGTGCCCCGCCTCGCCCGCCTCGCGGTCGCGGCACGAGCGCACGGGGTCGTGTGCGCACCCCGCGACCTTGCCGTGGTCCGTGCCGTCCTCGGTGACGGACCCCTCGTCGTGACGCCGGGCATCCGCCCGAGCGGCAGCGCGAACGACGACCACGCGCGCGGGGCGACACCTGCCGAGGCCATCGCCGCCGGCGCCGACCACCTGGTGATCGGCCGGCCGATCGTCCGAGCCGACGACCCCGTGGCCGCCGTGCGCTCCATCCTCGCGGAGATCGCCGCGTGAACGTCGCCGAGGAGTTCCGCCGGCTGCAGGTCCACCGCACCGGCCACTTCGAGCTGTCGAGCGGCAGGCACAGCGACACCTACCTGCAGTGTGCGCTGGCGCTGCAGGACCCCGATCTCGCCCTCCGGCTCGGGGAGATGCTGGCGGACCGCCTCCGCGAGGATCGCCCCGATCTCGCGGTCGGCGTTGTGGCATCACCGGCGCTCGGTGGAGTGCTCGCGGGGTTCGTGGTCGCGCGGGCGCTCGGAACGCGCTTCGTGTTCACCGAGCGCCGCGATGGCCGCATGACCCTGCGCCGGGGCCAGCACGTCGCCGTCGGTGAGCGCGTGCTGGTCGTGGAGGACGTCGTGACCACCGGCGGCTCCGCCCAGGAAGCGGCCGTCGTCGTCGAAGCAGAGGGCGGCGAGGTGGTCGGCTACGCCGCCATCGTCGACCGCAGCGAGGACTTCCCCCTCACCGCCCTGCTCCGCGTCGAGGCGCAGACCTGGGACCCCGACGGCTGCCCGCTCTGCGCCGAGGGCCAGCCTCTCGACCGCCCCGGCTCCCGTCCATCGCCTGACCGAGCGTAGGCGCGATCCACCCCCGCTCCGTGGAGACCTGGCCTCGCCGGTGAGGCAGAACCTCCACGCAGCGGAGGTCGGGGCGCGAGCCGGACTGCGCGCTCCCGTCCAGGGATCGACGAGGCGCTAGGGTCGGTGATCGTGCCCGTCCCACGACTCGATCCCGAACAGCGCCGTGCGGCTCTGCAGAAGGCCGCGGAGGCGCGCCGCATCCGTGCCGAGCTCAAGCAGATGCTCAAGACGGGCGAGGTGTCCTTCCGCGAGGTCATCGAGCGGGCCGACTCCACGGACGCGCTGGCGAAGATGAAGGTGGTGGAGCTGCTCGAGGCCATGCCGAACATCGGCAAGACCCGCGCCCGCCAGCTGATGGAGCAGCTGCGGATCGCCTCCAACCGCCGCGTCCAGGGGCTCGGCGCCAACCAACGGGAAGCGCTCCTCGAGGCGTTCGACACGTGACCGACGGCGGGCGGACCGGTCGTCTCGTCGTGCTGTCCGGACCCAGCGGGGTGGGCAAGGGCACGGTCCTGCGTCGCGTCGTCGAACGTCTCGAGCACGCGATCCCGTCCGTGTCGGTCACGACACGCGCCCCGCGCCCGGGGGAGACCGACGGTGTCCACTACCACTTCGTCGACGACGCCGAGTTCGATGCACTCGTGGCCTCGGACGCGCTGCTCGAGTGGGCGCCCTACGCCGGGGCGCGGTACGGCACCCCCGCCCAGCCGGTGGCCGACGCGCGTGCTGCCGGGCTCGACGTCCTGCTCGAGATCGAGGTCCAGGGAGCGCTGCAGGTCAGGGCGGCGAGCGCCGAGGCGATCCTCGTCTTCATCGCCCCGCCCAGCTTCGAGGAGCTCGAGCGGCGCCTGCGACACCGGGGGACCGAGGCGGACGAGGCCATCGCCGCTCGTCTCGCGACCGCACGCGAGGAGCTCGAGGCCCAGGGGCACTTCGACCACGTGGTCGAGAACGACGACCTCGACACGTGCGTGGACGATGTGGTGACGGCTATCGAGTCGGGCCGTTAGCCCGGTACCCTGTGCGCAAGTCCCTTCTCTCTCCTCCTGGAGGTCGCACCATCGCACGCATCGACGACCTGATGGACAAGGTCGACAGCCGCTTCACGCTCGTCCACCTCGCCGCCAAGCGCGCCCGCGAGATCAACGAGTACTACGCCCAGCTCGGGGAGGGCCTGGCCCAGCACGTCCCGCCCCTGGTGACGACGGAGTCGAACAAGCCGCTGTCGATCGCGCTCGAGGAGATCGGTCAGGCCAAGATCGTCCCGTCGGAGCCCGCGGAGACGGTCGAGGACCCGCTCGCCTTCATCGGCGGCGAGGACGACGAGGCGTAGGCCGACCGTGTCGACGCTGACAGGTGCCCGGGTCGTCCTGGGGGTCAGCGGCGGCATCGCGGCCTACAAGGCGGCGATCCTCGCGCGCTTGTTCGTCAAGGCCGGCGCGACCGTCGACACCATCCTCACCCGCGGCGCGACCCACTTCGTGGGTGCCGCGACGTTCGAGGGGATCACGGGGCGCCCCGTCCGCACCGAGGTGTGGGACGACGTCGACCAGGCGCCGCACGTTCACCTCGGCCAGGACGCCGATGTGATCGTGGTGATGCCGGCTACGGCGCACGTGATCGGCAAGCTCGCTCACGGCCTCGCGGATGACCTCCTCACGAACGTGGTTCTCGTCGCGCGTTGCCCCGTCGTCGTCGCACCGGCCATGCACACCGAGATGTGGGACCACCCCGCCACCCGAGCGAACGCGAAGACACTGCGCGAACGCGGGCTAGTGCTCGTCGGTCCGGCCGAGGGCGAGCTAATGGGCGGGGATGTCGGCGCCGGGAGGGTCGTCGAACCCGAGCACCTGTTAGAGGTCATCGTCACCGAGCTCGGACGCCGCTCCGACCTCGCTGGACGCCGGGTCGTGGTGACCGCCGGCGGAACGCGGGAACCGCTGGACCCGGTGAGGTTCCTGGGCAACCGCAGCAGCGGCAAGATGGGCTTCGCGATCGCGGCCGAGGCCGCCCGGCGAGGCGCCGAGGTCCACCTGGTCGCGGGCCCCACCCACCTCGCGACGCCATCCGGGGTCCAGCGTCACGACGTCGTGACGGCCGTCGAGATGCAGAAGGCGGTCATCGACCTCGCCCCCACCGCCGACGTCATCGTCAAAGCCGCCGCGGTCGCGGACTTCCGGCCCTCGGAGACGAGCGCGACGAAGCTGAAGAAGGACAGCGGCCCGCCAGCGCTCGAACTGGTCCGCAACCCCGACATCCTCGCCGAACTGGGGGCGGACCACGTGGCGGGCCGGCCACCGCTCCTGGTGGGCTTCGCCGCCGAGACCCACGACGTCGAGGCACACGCTCGCGCCAAGCTCGAACGCAAGAACGCGGATCTGCTCGTCGTCAACGATGTCAGCCGCCGCGATGCCGGGTTCGAGGTGGACACAAACGAGGTGTTCGTCCTCGACCGCGACGGGGGTCGCCACGACCTCGCCCGCGCCTCGAAGTCCGCGGTCGCCGGCCAGCTCTGGGACCTCGTCGTCACACGCCTGGGTTAACCTCCTCCTCCACGTCGCCCCCAGGAAGCTCACGTGCCCCGTCGAACGCTGTTCACGTCCGAATCCGTCACCGAGGGCCACCCGGACAAGATGGCCGACCAGGTGTCGGATGCCGTGCTCGATGCCATCATCGCCGAGGACCCCCAAGCCAGGGTCGCCTGCGAGACGCTCGTGACGACCGGCCAGGTCATCGTCGTGGGCGAGATCACGACGGACACCTACGTCGACATCCCCAGCATCGTGCGCGAGACCGTCAAGGGCATCGGCTACGACCGGCCCGAGGCGGGCTTCGACGGCAACACGTGCGGGGTCAGCATCTCGATCGATCCACAGTCGCCGGACATCGCGATGGGCGTCGACAAGGCCCTCGAGGTCCGTATGGGCGGGGCTATCGACCCCTACGACGAGCTCGGGGCCGGCGACCAGGGGATGATGTTCGGCTACGCCACCGACGAGACCGAAGCGCTCATGCCCCTGTCCATCCACCTCGCCCACCGCATCGCGGAGCGGCTCAGCGAGGTGCGCCGCAGCGGCGAGGTGCCCTACCTGCGCCCCGACGGCAAGACCCAGGTGACGGTCGTGTATGACGACGGCCAGCCGGTCGCCCTCGACACGGTCCTCGTCTCCACCCAGCATAAGGCCGAGATCGATCTCGAGTCCCTGCTGCGACCCGACATCGAGGAGCACGTGATCCGCCCGCTGTTGCCCGAGGATGTCGACGGCAGCGATCTGCGCATCCTCGTCAACCCCACCGGCAGGTTCGAGCTCGGCGGACCGGCGGCCGACGCGGGATTGACGGGGCGCAAGATCATCGTCGACACCTACGGCGGGGCAGCACGTCACGGCGGCGGCGCGTTCAGTGGCAAGGATCCCTCGAAGGTCGACCGCTCAGCGGCGTACGCAGCGCGGTGGGTGGCCAAGAACATCGTGGCTGCCGGCCTCGCATCCCGGGCCGAGATCCAGGTCGCGTACGCCATCGGCGTCGCCAACCCCGTGTCGATGATGGTGGACACGTTCGGGACCGAGCAGGCCGACCCCGACGCGATCCTGAAGGCGGTGAAGGAGGTCTTCGACCTGCGCCCCGCTGCCATCATCGCTGCCCTCGACCTTCGGCGCCCGATCTTCAAGGCAACCGCTGCCTACGGCCACTTCGGCCGCCCGGGCTTCCCGTGGGAGAACACCGACCGCGCGGACGCGTTGCGCTCCATCGTGGGCTGACGGCCCACCGTGCCCTACGGACGGGTCCTCGTCGAGGTCGAACCCGACCACCTCGACCGTCCGTTCGACTACGAGATCGCCGAGAGCACGCCCGTCGGGGCGCGTGTCGAGGTCACCTTCGGAGGTCGTCGCACACGGGGGATCGTCACCGACATCAGCGCAACCACCGATGTCGAGCAGGTCCGCCCGGTACGCAAGGTCCTCGGTGAGCACACCTGGCTGACCGCCGACGAGCTCGAGGTCGTGCGCTGGGCAGCCGACCGCTACGCGGCTCCCGCTGCCGATGTGATCCGCCACGCGCTACCCAACCGGGTGGTCGACGTCGAACGTCGTGCCGCGGCGCAGGGCTGGTACCCAGCCGCGCCCCGACCTCCCTACACGGGCGCTCGCCCCGACCCGAACTGGGGGGCCTACGGGGCGGGCGACCTCGCGGACGTCGCCGCACACGGCTCCGGCGCCTACTACCTGCGGCCACTGCCAAGCGAGGACCTGCCGACGCGGCTGGTCGAACTGGTCACCCACGTGCTCGCCCACGACCGCGACGTGCTGCTGGTCGTCCCCGGCCCGAGGTCGTCATCGGCTGACGCGGTCGCCGCCGTGGTCGGTGACCTGGCGGTGGACGTGCGGGGCGGGGCGAAGGAGCGCCGGACCTACCGCGCGTGGCTCGCCGCACGGACGGGTAAGGCGCGCGTCGTCATCGGCGAACGTGGCGTCGCGTTCTGGCCGCTGACGCGACTCGGACTGGCCATCGTGCTGGACGAGGCCAGTCCAGCGCTCAAGGAGCGCCGCTCGCCCTACCACAACGCTCGCGAGGTCGTGCTCGAGCGCGCGCGGCGAGTCGGCGCGGTGTGCCTCCTCGTTGGCTACCTCCCCAGCGCGTTGGCCTGGCGGCTCCTGGTCGATCGCCGCGTCACGCCGCTCGTCGCGCCCCGACGACGCGAGCGCGCCGCCGCGCCGACCGTGCACGTCGATACCCAACCCGGCACACGTCTGGGGCGGCGAGCTACCGAGGCGGTGCGACGAGCCACCCGCGAGGGTGAACTCGCGGTCGTCCTGTCGTCCCGACGAGGCGAGGGGCACGCGCTCGCGTGCAGCGCCTGTGGGTTGCGCCTGACCTGCCGCATCTGCGAGGCGTCGGTACGGCGCGCCTCCCCAGGGACGTTCTGCCCCTCGTGCGGGGACCACAACCGCAGCCGACCGGTGTGCGAACGGTGTCAGGGTCAGCGCTTCGCGCCCCTCGCCGCAGGGGCCGAACGTCTCGGTGAGGAGCTGACACGTAGCTTCCCCGAGGTGTCTGTCGCGGTGCTCGAGGGCTACGGACACGACGTTCCGCAGCCACCCGCGATCGTCGTGACCACGCGAGGTTCGGTAACGCTCGAGCGCCCCGCCGACGTCGGCGTGGTCGTCGTACCCCACCTCGACGCCCTCGTTCGCCGTCCGGGTCTCGACGCCTCAGAGGATGCGCTGCGCCTCGCGCTGACCGCGGGAGCTTGGACCAACGAGGTCATCGTGCAGACCGGCGAGCCCACCCATCCCGTGGTCCAGGCTCTGATCCGGTGGGATCCAGGTGGCTTCTGGAAGACCGAGGCCGCGACGCGCGCCGAGCTGCGCTTCCCTCCCGCGGCCTCGTCGGTGCGGATCGACACGGGTGAGGGTGGGACCACGACCGAACGCGAGCTGAGGCAGGCGCTGCCCAGTTCCGACGAGCTCCTCGGCCCACTGCCCGTTGATGGTCGCTCGGTGTGGCTGATCAAGACCGACGACCGCGTCACGACGGTCGCGGCGCTGCGACCGCTCCGGCATGCCTGGAGCCGCGCCAGTCGCGATGTCCGGATCGAGGTCGATCCCATCGAGGTCCCGTAAGCTTCAGTACTCAAGTAGCGAAGCGGTAGTACAGCCGTCAGTACTCAAGTAGCGAAGCGGTAGTACGAACTGCCTTGCCGAACCCGGAGCCGCCGTGACCATCCTCGAGATCCGACTGTTCGGTGATCCCGTGCTGCGCCAGACCGCACGCGAGGTCACCGACTTCGACGAGCGCCTCCGCAAGCTCGAGTCGGACATGCTCGACACGATGCGCGACGCCCCCGGCGTCGGACTCGCCGCCCCGCAGGTCGGCGTGCTCAAGCGCGTGTTCGTGTGGGAGCTCGAGCAGGAGGAGGCCCCCGCCCTCGGCGGCGCGGCGGTGGTCAACCCCGTGCTCGAGGACGCGTCGGACGACACCATCGTGAGCGACGAGGGCTGCCTCTCCTTCCCGGGGCTGTTCTACGAGGTCGAACGACCCCTCGTCGTGCGCATCCGTCACCGCGACGTCCACGGGGAGGAGCACGTGCGTGAGCTGTCGGACCTGCCGGCGCGGATCTGGCTGCACGAGATGGACCACCTGAACGGGATCCTGTTCATCGATCACCTCGCGGCCCACGACCGCAAGGAGGTGCTCAAGCACATGCGCGAGTACCGCCTCGAGCAGGGCCTGGATCTCGATCCTCCGGCTGGTGGGAACCTGCTGCTCGGCAGGCGGTGATGCGACTCGGGTTCTTCGGGACCCCCGACGTGGCGGTCCCCTCGCTGACCGCGCTGGCCGCGGACGACCGCTTCGAGCTGGGCGTCGTGGTCACCAACCCTGACCGACCCCGCGGGCGCTCAAAGCGTGAGGTCGCGCCCCCGGTGAAGGAGGCCGCGATCGACCACGGCCTCGAGGTGTGGCAGCCGCACAAGCCGCGCGAGATCCAGGACGCGCTCGCGGCGCTGCGCCTCGACGCCTGCGCGGTCGTGGCCTACGGGTCCATCCTGCCTCGTTCGGTGCTCGACGCCGGCGGCCGCGGGTTCGTCAACCTGCACTTCTCGCTGCTTCCGAGGTGGCGTGGCGCGGCGCCCGTCCAGCACGCGCTGCGTCAGGGCGACGACGTCACCGGACTGACGACCTTCGTGCTCGACGAGGGCATGGACACGGGCCCGATCCTGCGACAGGAGCGGACCGACATCGGTAGCGACGAGACCGCCGGCGAGCTGCTCGATCGTCTCGCCGTCGAGGGCGCCGCACTGCTCGCCGACAGCCTCCACGACTGGCTGAGCGGGGCGCTGACCCCGACGCCCCAACCCGACGAGGGCGCCACGATCGCGCCTCGCATCCGTCCCGACGATTGCGTGATCGACTGGACCGGCGACGCGGCATCGATCGATCGGCTCGTACGTGCCTCGAACCCCGCCCCAGGTGCCCACACGAGCTTCGACGGCAGACGCCTCAAGGTGTGGCGGTCGCGGCCCGTCGCCGGTCCGACCGGTGACCCCGGCGAGGTTGTGGACCGGGACGACGACGGCCCGATCGTTGCCACGGCCGGGGGCGCGCTCGTGCTGATCGAGGTACAGCCGGAGGGCAAGTCGCGGATGTCCGGCAGCGCCTTCGAGAACGGCTACCAGCCCACGTCGTTCGGGGCGTGAGCGGCCTGGCCGCGAGGCGAGCGGCGCTCACCGCGCTCCGGGCGGTCGAGGACGATGGGGCGTACTCCAACCTCGTCGTGCCCGATGCCGTCGGCGTCCTCCCCGAGGTGCGCGACCGCGCCTTCGCCAGCCACCTCGCCTACGACACGCTGCGGTGGCACGGGACGCTCGTGTGGGCGCTGGAGCTGGTCCTCGACCGGCCGCTCGACGCGGTGGAGGCGCCGCTGGCACGGGTTTTACGACTCGGCGCGCTCCAGCTGCTCCGTTCCGCGGTGCCGGCACACGCGGCGATCTCGACGTCGGTCGACCTCGCCCGGACCGCCGTCCCTAGGAGCCGGTCGGAGGGGGCGGCACGGTTCGCCAACGGGGTCCTGCGAGCCCTGGCGCGGACCGAGCTGTCGTACCCCGACGATCCTGCGGAGCGGCTCGCGCTCGAGACCGCCCACCCGGTGTGGCAGATCGCGGAGGTCCGTGACCAGCTCGGGGACGAGGCGGAGTCGGCTCTCCACGCCGACAACGATCCGCCCGGTCTCACGCTCCGCGCTCTGGGCGACCGGGACGGGCTCGTCACCGAGCTCCAGGCCCAGGGCCACGAAGCCGATGCCGGCACCTGGGCTCCGGAAGCGATCCGGGTCCCGGGTGCCGACCCGCGCGCACTGGCCGCCGTGTCCGAAGGACGCGCCGTGCCCCAGGACGAGGCCTCGATGTTCGTCGTGCACTCGATGGGGGTACGTCCGGGGGACCGCACGCTGGATCTGTGCGCGGGTCCGGGAGGCAAGAGCACACACCTCGCCCAGCTCGGCGCCGACGTCGTCTCGATCGAGCTGCACCCCCACCGTGCCGAGCTCATCCGTTCCCTGGCCGAGCGTCTCGGCGTGCGGGTCGACGTGGTCCTCGGCGACGCCCGCGACGTGGACGTGGGTGACGGCTACGACCAGGTGCTGGTAGACGCCCCCTGCACCGATCTGGGCACGGGACGTCGACGGCCCGAGGTGCGCTGGCGCCGTACCCCAACGGATGTCGCCGCGCTCTCCGAGCTGCAGCGCGAGCTGCTCCTCGCGGGAGCCTCACGGGTGGCGCCCGGTGGCCGGTTGACGTACTCGGTGTGCACGTGGACGGGCCCCGAGACCGATGGGGTCGTCGAGGTCATCGCCGACAGACCTGGCTGGACGCAGCGGTCACGCCGACAGCTGTGGCCACACCGAGACGCAACCGACGGGATGTTCGTCGCCTCCTTCCAGCGGGACGAGTGAGCGGTCGCGGAACCGCCGTTCGCTACCCTCTGCAGCAACACGGGAGCAGGTGCTTGGACGCGTCCTTCACGACCGATCTTCGGCTCGCGCCATCCATCCTCTCCGCCGACTTCGCCCGACTGGCCAGCGAGATCGAGGACGTCGCCGGGTCCTGCGACATGCTCCACGTCGACATCATGGATGGGCACTACGTCCCCAACCTCACGATCGGCCCGGATGTCGTCCGCTCCCTGCGGGCGGTGACCGACCTGCCCTTCGACACCCACCTGATGATCACCGACCCACGCACCTTCGGCCCGCAGTTCGTGAAGGCTGGCTCGACCTCAATCACCTTCCATCCCACCGAGGACGACGACCCCCGCGGACTCATCCAGCTGCTGCACGACCAGGGCGCCGAGGTCGGCATCGCGATCCGGCCCAGCGAGCCGCTCGAACGGTTCACCGACCTCCTGGGCGACATCGACCTGCTCCTGTGCATGACGGTCGAGCCGGGTTTCGGGGGGCAGGCGTTCATGCCCGAGGTCCTACCGAAGATCGAACTCGCCCGTTCTCTCCGCGAGGAGCAGGGTCACCACTACCGCATCGAGGTAGACGGGGGGATCGATCCCGACACCGCGCCGCGCACCGTGTCGGCGGGGGCGGACACGCTCGTCGCTGGGTCTGCCATCTTCCGCAAGTCGGATCGCGCAGCCGCTGCGCGCGCGATCCTCGATGCGGCCGGCGCCGCGACGGCGGATCGATGATGACGCGCGTCCTCGTCGTCGACGACGAGGCGGACATCCGCACGTTCCTGCGTGTCACCCTCGAGCTCAGCGACTACGAGGTGCTCGAGGCGGTCGACGGTGTCGATGCCATCGAGCGAGCGCTGGCCGAGAAGCCCGACCTCATCGTGATGGACGTCATGATGCCTCGGCTCGACGGGGTCGACGCCTGCCGCCGGATGCGTGCAGATGCGCGGACCAGTGACATCCCCATCCTCATCGTGACCGCCAAGTCGATGGCCGGCGACAAGGTGGAGGGACTCGAGGCCGGCGCCGACGACTACATCAGCAAGCCGTTCGATCCCGACGAGCTGCTCGCGCGCGTCCAGGCGACCCTGCGTCGGGTCAACGACTCCCGCAGCGTCTCACCGTTGACCGGCCTGCCGGGTAACACGCGCATCCAGCACGAGATCACCCGCCGCGTCGAGAACGACGGGTCTTTCGCCCTGCTGTACGCCGACCTGAACGACTTCAAGGCCTTCAACGACAAGTACGGTTGGCTCCGCGGCGACGAGGTCATCGGCCACCTCGCGAAGGTCCTGACCACGGTCGCTGCCGGCCTCGAGGGTTCGTTCGTCGGTCACGTCGGCGGCGACGACATGATCCTGATCTGTCCCGAGACGGAGTACGAGGCCGTTGCCGACGACATCTGTCGTCGCTTCGATGACGGAGCTGCGGCCTTCTACGACGAGAACGACCGCGCCCGCGGCTACATCGAGGTCGAGGACCGGCGGGGCGAGCTGCGCCGCTTCCCGATCGTGACCGTCTCCATCGGTGTCGCCCACACGCGAGCGACGCCGTTCGAGCACCCCTCCTGGCCTGTGCACATCGCCACCGACATGAAGTCCTACGCCAAGCAGACGCGCACCGAGGCCTCCAACTGGGCCGCCGACAAGCGCGCGCGACCCCTGCCCCCCTGAGCGGAAGGGTCCGGAGACGGGGCGCTGGTACCGTCGGGAACGAGACGAGAGCGAGATCGCCCCGTGTCCTCATTCCCCCGATCAACGGCGGATCGCCGCGCTATGGCGCGTGCGCTCGCGTTGGCTGAGCGAGGCCGCGCGACGACGAGGCCCAACCCGGTCGTCGGAGCCGTGGTGGTGCGTGACGGCGAGATCGTGGGGGAGGGGTGGCACGAGCGAGCCGGTGGTCCACACGCCGAGATCGTCGCGCTCGGGGCCGCCGGCGATGGCGCGCAAGGGGCGAGCGTCTACACGACCCTCGAGCCGTGCAGGCACCGCGGCCGGACCGGTCCCTGCGCGGATGCGCTGATCGAGAGCGGTGTCGCGCGGGTCGTCTACGGGCTGCGTGACCCCGATCCGCTCGCTTCCGGGGGGGCCGAGCGGTTGGCCGACGCCGGAGTACAGGTGGAAGGTGGCCTGCTCGCCGACTGGGTGGCGGAGCAGAACAACCTGTTCCTCCACGTGCACGCCCACGGCCGTCCCCACGTCACGCTGAAGCTCGCGCAGACCTTCGACGGCGATCTCCGCGGCCAGGGGCGCTGGATCACCGGAGCGCGCGCTCGAACGGCGGTGCACCGCATCCGTGCCCGAGTGGACGCCGTGTTGGTCGGGTCCGGAACGGTCATCGAAGACGACCCGCAGCTCGACGTGCGCCACGTGCAAGCCCCGGGGGGGCAGCCTCGCGCGGTCGTCCTCGACGCGCGCGGCCGTACACCGCTCGACGCGAAGGTGGTGCGGCCCGGGACGATCGTGCTCACGACCGATGCGGCACCGGCGGCTCACGCCACGTCCCTGGCGGAGTCAGGTGTCACCGTCGAGCTAGTCCCGGCGGGTGATCACCGTGGCATCCAGCTCGATGCGGCCCTCAAGACGCTGATGATGCACGACATCCGGTCGATCCTCGTCGAAGGGGGCGCCTCCGTCGCGGCGTCGTTCGTGGCCGAGCAGCTCGTCGACATCCTCGTGCTGCACGTCGCGGTGACGACGGTCGCCCGGTCCAGTCTCCCCAGCACACCGGCGTCTGTGGTCCCAGCGGAGGATGCCGGTTGGCGATGGAGGCGCGAGCGAGCTCGCCCCCTCGGCGAGGACCTCGAGATCGTCGCCGTCCCGGAGGCTCGGTGATGTTCACCGGCATCATCGAGGAGATCGGAACGGTGGCGGCGGTCGAACGCCGTGACGACGGCGTCGTGGTGACGATCGCTTGCCAGGACGTGCTCGGTGGGACCGATGTCGGGGCATCCATCTCGGTGAGCGGGGTGTGCCTCACCGTTACCGCTCTCGTGGACGGGGGCTTCACCGCCGACCTGGCCGCGTCGACGCTTGCCATCACGACCCTCGATGACGTCGCTCCGGGACGGCGTGTCAACCTCGAACGACCGCTCGCGGCGGACGGTCGCTTCGGTGGGCACCTGGTCCAAGGGCACGTGGACAGCGTCGGGACCGTTACCGACGTGCACGACGAGGAGGGCACGCGCTTCGTCCGGTTCCGCGTGCCCGACGAGGTCGCCACCTACCTGGTGCCGAAGGGGTCGGTCACCCTCGACGGCGTGAGTCTGACCATCGTGGACGTCGGGAGCGACGGCTTCGATGTGGCGCTGATCCCGCACACCCTCGAGGTCACCACGCTCGGTGCGCTCAGCGAGGGCGACCGGGTCAACGTCGAGGTCGACGTCGTCGGCAAGTACGTCGCCCAGTACCTACAGCCCCACGTCGATCGCCTCGCCGGGGGAGGGGAGTGCTGATGGCGCTGGCGAGCATCGAACAGGCTATCGCCGTCATCGCCGACGGTGGCTTGGTCATCGTCGTCGACGACGAGGACCGCGAGAACGAGGGGGACCTCGTCATGGCGGCACAGGAGGTCACGCCGGACGCGATGGCCTTCATCGTGCGGCACACGAGTGGCGTCGTCTGTGTCCCGCTGTTGGGCGAGCGGCTCGATGCGCTCGATCTGCCACTCATGGTCGCCGAGAACACCGAGCAGCACCGCACGGCGTTCACCGTGTCGGTCGACAAGCGTGAGGGCATCTCGACGGGCATCAGCGCTGCCGACCGCGCGGCGACCGTCCAGGCTCTGATCGATCCGGCGACGACCAGCGACGACCTCACCCGCCCCGGCCACATCTTCCCTCTCCGCTACCGCCCCGGTGGGGTCCTGCGTCGACCGGGCCACACGGAGGCATCGGTCGACCTGGCGCGGTTGGCGGGGCTGGAACCCGCCGCGGTCATCTGCGAGATCGTCAACGACGACGGGACGATGGCGCGACTGCCCGAGCTGGAGCGATTCGCCGAGGAACACGGGTTGTTGATCGTCAGCATCGCCGATCTGATCGCGTACGAACGCGAGCACCGCGCTCTGGTCGAGCGCATCGTCGAGACCGTGATCCCCACCCCGTACGGGCTGTGGCGAGCCATCGGGTACCGCAGCGCGGCGGACGGGTTGTCGCACATCGCGCTCGTCCTGGGCGAGCCGGAAGGGCGCCCCGACGTGCTGGTGCGGATGCACAGTGAGTGCCTCACCGGCGACGTGTTCCGTTCCTTGCGGTGCGATTGCGGGCCGCAACTCGACCTGGCGATGGCCCGCATCCGCGACGAGGGGGAGGGTGTCATCGTCTACCTGCGCGGCCACGAGGGCCGCGGGATCGGGCTGCTGCACAAACTCGAGGCGTACCGGCTGCAGGACGAGGGCCACGACACCGTCGAGGCGAACCTCGCGCTCGGGCTGCCCGCGGACGCGCGCGACTACGGCACCGGCGCGTCCATCCTCGCCGACCTCGACCTGACCACTCTGCGGTTGCTCACGAACAACCCCGCGAAGCGGGCCGGGCTCGCCGGGTTCGGCCTCAGCATCGTCGACCGTGTGCCTCTGGAGATCGCCCCCAACGAGGCCAACGCGGCGTACCTCGCCGTGAAGAGGGAGAAGTTCGGCCACGTGTTCGAGGGTCGAGACGCGACCGTCTCGACCGGCGTCGGCGACATCGCGACGCAGCGAGAGGCCGCCCCACCGTCCGTCGAGCGGGGCGGGATCGGCATGGCACCCCCGGGACCTCCGCGCCCCGAACCGGAACCCGACTCGGAACCACCGGGTGGTATCGGGCAAGCTCCACCGAGTCGCGCCGATGACAAGGAGTCCGCGTGAACGACCGCGAGCAGGACATCGTGACCCACCAGGGTCGCCTCGACGCGTCCGGGCTGCGGGTGGGGATCGTGGCGGGCCGGTTCAACGAGGCGGTCGTGGCGCGTCTCGTCGAGGGCGCGGTGGACACGCTGCTGCGCCACGGGGCGTTGCCGGGTGACGTCCACGTGGCGTGGGTGCCGGGAGCGTTCGACATCCCGGTGGTGCTGCGGCGCATGGCCGAGTCGGGCCGCTTCGACGCCCTCGTCGCCATCGGGGCGGTGGTGCGCGGACAGACGCCTCACTTCGACTACGTCGCCGGCGAGGCTGCCAGTGGCGCAGCGGGTGTCGCTCGCGAGTTCGGTCTGCCCGTGGCCTTCGGGGTCCTCACGACCGACACGTGGGAGCAGGCGGTCGAGCGCGCCGGCGGCAAGTTGGGCAACAAGGGGGCCGAGGCGGCTCTCGCCGCCGTCGAGACCGCCAACCTGCTCAAGGAGCTCTGAGGTGCTCAAGCTGGTCGTCCCCAAGGGCTCGCTGGAGGAAGCGACGATCAAGCTGCTCCGCGATGCGGACCTCGAACTGCACCGGGCGAGCGACCGCGACTACTTCGGCCGTATCGACGACCCCCGCCTCAGCGAGGTCGCCATCCTGCGACCGCAAGAGATCCCCCGCTACATCCAGGAGGGTTTCTTCGACCTCGGGATCACGGGGCGTGACTGGATCGAGGAGACCTCGGCCGAGGTCGAGTCCCTCACCGAGCTCAACTACAGCAAGCGCACCGCCAACCCCATCCGGGTTGTCCTCGCAGTGCCGCAGGACCGCGCCTGGAAGTCGGTCACCGATCTACCCGACGACGTGCGGGTCTCGACCGAGCTGCCCGAGCTGACGCGGCGCTTCTTCGACCAGCACGGCAAGAAGGCACGCATCTTCCTCAGCTACGGGGCGACCGAGGCGAAGGTGGGTTCGATCGTCGATGCGTGCGTGGATGTGACCGAGACCGGCAGCACGCTGCGCAAGCAGGGTCTGAAGATCATCGACGAGCTCCTGCTGTCCCGGACGGAGCTGATCGCCAACGTCGAGTCGTACGCCGATCCGGTCAAGCGCCAGGCCATGGAGGACCTCAAGACGCTGCTGCTGGGTGCCATCGACGCTCGTGGCCGCGCATTGCTGAAGCTGAACGTCGCCACCGATGATCTCGAAGCCGTGCTCGAGCTCGTCCCCAGCATGAAGGCCCCGACCGTCAACCAGCTCGCCCACGAGGACGGCTTCGCGGTCGAGACCGTCGTCGACAAGCGCGGCGTCAACGAGCTGATCCCCAAGCTGAAGGCCGCGGGTGCCTCGGGCATCCTCGAACTGCCCATCACCAAGATCGTCCCCTAACTTGGCGATGGCGCATCCGCGCCGTCGATGCTGTCGTGGTGCCTCGTCCGCGACCGAGAGCGCGGTCTCGGTCGCTCGGGACGAACGGAGCCGACCGCTAGTCTGGTCAGCCTTCCGCTGGAGGTGACCCCGTGCGACGCGTCCTGCTGACTCTGCCGCTGATCGCGGTGGCCCTGTGGCTGAGCGCGCTGCCGGCCCTCGCCACCGAGGCCGAGGCTGGCGCCGAGGAGGACATCGACGGCATCCTCCTCGCGCTGATCCTGGGTGTGATCGTCGGCGCGGGCCTGTTCGTACACGCCTACGCGCGCGGTGACGCCGCTGCCCGTCACGAGGACACCGCGTCCGACGAGCACCACTGATGGCGGCCCAGCCGCCCCGCGAGGGCCCCTCGGACGAGGAACTGGCCGCCTACCTCGGTCAGCTCCGCGAGGCACCGGTGACTGACCTGATCGCCCAGGCGGTCGCGATGCTCGTCAACGCGGCCCAGGTCAAGCTCGGACTGCCCGACGGCCGGACGTTGATCGACGCCACGGCGGCCATCATGGAGGCGGCCGGCGACGGCGTCGAGGACAGCTTCCGGCGTGAGGTCGAGGGCATCGTCAACCAGCTGCGCGTGGCACAGGTCGAGGCCGAACAGCAGGTGGCTGCGAGCCCAGGGGGAGGGGCGCAGTCCCCTTCGCCGGGTGAGGCGCCGATCGGCGGCTCGGATGCCGCGTCCGTACCGTCCGAGACCGAGCAACGAGGGACCGGTTCGGCGGGCTCACGGCTCTGGGTGCCGCCTGGCGCGAGCTGATACCCTCTTCGGACCCGGCTCCGGCCGGCACAACCGAACAGCGAAGCGGAGGCCGTCCGACGGCTCCCACCCGGCAGGTCACCGACCTCGTCGGGTCACGACTCCACCGGTCCCTCGCCCCGCGCGCGGACCGGTCTGAACGTGCGGCGGCCCTCGAAGGCCGCCGTTGGCGTTCCAGCGGGCGCTCGTGACCTCCGCCCCCCACCCAGGAGGAGCAGCATCAGCGAACAGCGCTTGAACCAGGAGATCAAGGTCCCGCGTGTGCGGCTCGTGGACGCGGATGGCACGCAGGTCGGCATCGTCCCCCTCGCGGAGGCGCTCCGGTCGGCCCGGGAGCAGGGGCTCGATCTCGTCGAGGTGGCGCCCAACGCCGATCCGCCGGTCTGCCGGATCATGGACTTCGGCAAGCACAAGTACCAGCAGGCGCAGAAAGAGAAGGAAGCGCGCCGGCGCCAGAGCCAGATCGTGATCAAAGAGATCAAGATGCGGCCCAAGATCTCGGATAACGACTACGAGACCAAGACCGGCCACGTGCGACGCTTCCTGAACGATGGCGCCAAGGTCAAGGCGACCATCATGTTCCGCGGCCGCGAGATGACCCACACCGAGCTCGGACGCAAGCTGCTGGACCGGCTCGCCGATGACGTGAGCGAACTCGCCAACGTCGAGTCCTATCCCACGGTCGACGGTCGCAACATGGTGATGGTGCTGTCCCCGATCAAGAAACGCGAGAAGCCCGAGAAGAAGCCCGAACGCGACGAGCCCGACGCGGCCGCCGACAACGGCGAGGCGGGCGCGGGTTCGCCGTCCGACGTCGAGGACACCTCGGCGGACGAGTCGATGGACGACACGGCGGACGTCACCGCGGACGAGACCCAGCCGACCGCTGCCGGGTGAGATCGATCTCGACTCGCCTCAGGCGGCTCCGGAAGTGGAAGGCACCAACGTGAAGCAGAAGACCCACAGCGGCGCGAAGAAGCGCTTCCGCATCACCAAGAACGGCAAGGTGATGACCCGCCAGCGCAACCGCGCCCACATCCTCGAGAAGAAGAGCTCGTCGCGCAAGCGCCGTCTCAAGGGCCAGGTCCCACTGGCTCCCGACCAGGCCAAGCAGATCAAGCGGCTGCTGAACCAGGGCTGACGCCACCGCTCACCGCCACGGGTCGACCGCACGTCGATCCACGACGTCCTGAAGGGGAACACCATGGCACGCGTCAAGCGTGGCACCCACGCCAAGAAGAAGCACCGTGCGGTCCTCGACCGGGCCAAGGGCTTCCGCGGCGCCCGCAGCCGGCGCTTCAAGGTCGCCAAGGAGGCCGTCCAGCACGCCGAGCGGTACGCGTACCGCGACCGCCGCAAGCGCAAGGGCGACTTCCGCAAGCTTTGGATCACCCGCATCAACGCCGCTGCCCGCAACGAGGGGCTGAGCTACAGCCGCCTCATGCACGGGTTGAAGCTGGCCGAGATCGAGGTCGACCGCAAGAACCTCGCTGATCTCGCCGTCCGCGACCCGGCCGCCTTCTCGGCGCTGGTGACGCAGGCCAAGGCCGCGCTCGAGGCGTCTTGACACTGACCTCGACGGCCAACGCCCGCGTCAAGGCGGTCGCGGCCCTGCGCCAGCGTAAGTACCGCGAGCGGGAGGGTCGCTTCTTGGCGGAGGGGCCGGGACCGGTCGTCGAGGCCCACCGCGACGGTATGGTCGAGACCGTCTACGCGACGGAGGATGGCGCCTCACGGTTGCCGCCCGACATCGAGATCACGCTCGTCAGCGACGACGTGCTGGCGAAGATCAGCGATGCGGTCACCCCGCAGGGCGTCGTGGCGGTGTGCACGAGGCGCGTTCACACCTTGTCCGACGTGCTCGGCGAGGGCTACTGCATCGTGCTGCACGGCATCGCCGATCCGGGCAACGCCGGCACGGTGGTGCGCACCGCGGACGCGTTCGGGGCCGCGGGCGTGATCTTCACGTCCGGATCGGTCGACCCGTGGAACCCCAAGGCGGTCCGTGCGGCAGCTGGATCCACCACCCACGTCCGCCTGGTCGTCGATGTGGACGGTGACGAGATGCTGGACGCGTGTCGATCCTCGGGAACGCGCACCGTCGCCCTCGATGCCCACGGGCCGGTCCGGATCGACACGCCCGGTGCCATCAGCGCGCCCTGCGCTCTCATCGTCGGCAGCGAGGCCCACGGGCTGGCTGCCAGCGTTACCGACCGTGCCGATGTCGTCTGTCGGATACCGGGGTTCGGGCGGGCGGAATCCCTAAACTTGGCCGCGGCGACAGCGGTGGCCGCCTACGCCACCGCGAGCGCGGTGTACGACAGCATCGACCCCGGCGCCGGCGGAGCGGACCAGGTGTGACGGCGATGCAGTTCGAGCTGTTCGACCTCCTCCCCGAGGCGGTGGTCGTGGTCTCGGTCTCCGGGCGGATCGAGCACCGCAACGACCGCGCCGACCACCTGCTCGGTCTGAGGCAGGACGTCGTCGGGCAGCCGTTCGACGATGCCGTCGTGCTGATCGACGACAGCGGCGGCCACTGCACCGGCCTGATCGGGTTGGTCAACCCCGTCGCCCCGCGACTGGCCGAGAGGCTCCTGCGGGTGAGGCTGCCGGACGGACGGCTCCGGCCGGTCGCGGTCGCCGGTCGCCTCCACGGTGCTCGGATCGTGGTGACCTTCCGACACGGAGGGCGCCGCGAGCGTCTCGACGCGGCTCGCAGCGACCTCGTTGCCACCGTGTCGCACGAGATCCGCTCGCCGCTGACGTCAGTGAAGGGCTTCACCCGCACGCTGCTGCTCAAGTGGGATCGGTTCAGCGACGAGCAGAAGCACACCATGCTCGAGACGATCAACGCCGATGCGGACCGGGTCACTCGACTGCTCACCGAGCTGCTCGACGTCTCGCGGATCGACGCGAACCGGGTGCAGCTGCGAACCCAGCGCATCGATGTGCCCGAGCTGGTCACGCGCATCGTCGAGCGGGTGAAGCAGCGCCCTGAGGGGGACGGTCGCACCGTCGAGGTGGCGCTGGACCGCGCGATGCCGCCCCTGCTCGCCGACCAGGACAAGATCGAGCAGGTCATCACCAACCTCGTCGAGAACGCGCTGCAGTACGCACCGGACAGCGACGTCCGCCTCGAGGGGGAGGCCAACGACGGCGTGCTCGACCTGCGTGTCATCGATCACGGGCCGGGGATCCCTGACGATCAGCAACGCCGGATCTTCGAGAAGTTCGGTCGCGGCCGTCAGAACCGCCGTGCGGGCACCGGACTGGGGTTGTACATCAGCCGCGGCCTCGCGCGTGCGCACGGGGGTGACGTGTGGTGCACGAGCGACGAGGGAACGGGCGCGACCTTCCACCTGCGGCTGCCGTTCCAGCCCCAGTCCTCCGGGCTCAGCGACGGGACGTGAGCACGAGGATCTGCCGACAGCAAGCGCCCCGGTAGGCTCGATCGACCTGACCGGAGCGCGCTGTGGCGGATCACCTCGACGAGCTCGACGAGCTCGCACGTGACGCCTTCGATGCCCTCGAAGCCGCTGGTGATCTCGACGCGCTGGAGGCCGTCCGGGTTCGCTTCACCGGCCGCAAGAGCGCGCTGACGTCCATCCAGCGCAGCCTGCGCGACCTCGACGACGAAGGTCGACGCGAACTGGGCCAGGCGCTCAACCGGTTCAAGGACGAGTTCGAGGAGCGCTTCGAGGCCGCGCGCAGCGCGTTCGCTCGTGCGGCGATGGATACACGACTGCAAGCCGAGCGCGAGGATCTGACGCTGCCGCCCCGCCGGATCCGCCCCGGCCGGCCCCACCTGCTCACCCAGGTCAGCGACGAGATCGTCGACATCTTCGTCGGGCTCGGGTACCGCGTGGCCGACGGTCCCGAGGTCGAGGCCGGCGTGTACGCGTTCGACCTGCTCAACATCCCTCCCGACCATCCCGCGCGCCAGGAGATGGACACGCTCTACGTGTCGCGCCAGGGCGACGTGGTGCTGCGGCCCCACACCTCGCCGGTGCAGGCGCGCACCATGCTGGCTCAGCCGGCGCCGATCGCAGTCGTCGTCCCCGGCCGCGTCTACCGCGCTGACACCCCTGACGCCACGCACTCGCCCTTCTTCACCCAGGTCGAGGGTCTGTACGTCGACGACGACGTGACCATGGCCGACCTGCGCGGAACCCTGCTGTCGTTCGCGCGGGCCGTGTTCGGGGCTGACCGCGAGGTGCGCCTCCGGCCATCGTTCTTCCCCTTCACCGAGCCGTCGGCCGAGGTCGACGTCTCCTGCCCGTTCTGCGCGGGCGACGGGGCGCCGTGCCGTGTCTGCAGCGGTACGGGGTGGATCGAGATCCTGGGAGCCGGGATGGTCGATCCGCAGGTCCTCAGCGACTGTGGTCACGATCCGGCCGAGGTGTCGGGGTTCGCCTTCGGTGTCGGCGTCGAACGGGTGGCGATGCTGCGTCACGAGGTGAACGACATCCGCCACTTCCACGACGGTGACGTGCGCTTCCTGCGTGCCTTCTGACCACCCAACCTACGAGGTCGCACAACCGTGAAGGTCCCCCTCTCCTGGCTCCGGGAGTTCGTCGACGTCGAGCTCGAACTCGACGAGCTGCTCGAGCGCATGGGCGCCAACGGGCTCGAGATCGAGACCGTCACCCGCCCCGGTGCAGGCGTCACCGGCGTCCGGACCGTCCAGGTGCTGCGGGTCGAGCCCCACCCCGACGCCGACAAGCTGGTCCTCGTTCGGGTGAGCGACGGGACCGACGAGCACGAGGTCGTCTGCGGGGCGCACAACTTCGGGGTGGGTGACGTCGTGCCCCACGCCCCGCCTGGCGCCACCCTGCCCGGGGGGGTCCAGCTGGAGCGACGGGAGATCCGTGGGGTGACGAGCGCGGGGATGTTGTGCTCACCGCGCGAGCTCGAGGTCGCGGCCGATCACAGCGGCATCCTGGTCCTGCCGGACGACGCGCTCCCGGGGGTGGACATCCACGAGCTGCTGCCCCTGGGTGAACCGGTCATCGATGTCGCGGTCATGGCGGACCGGGGCGACCACCTGTCGGTCGTGGGAGTCGCCCGCGACCTCGCCGCGATCCTCGACAGCGAGCATCGCGCCCCGGCCCATCCGCAACCCCGCGACGACGGGCCCGTCGCCGTCGACATCGAGGCGGTCGAGGGCTGTAGCCACTACGTCGGCTGGGTGGTCGAGACCGTTCGCATCGGACCTTCCCCGTGGTGGCTGCGGCGCAGGCTCGAAGCGTCCGGCGTGCGTTCGATCAACACCGTGGTCGACGTGACCAACTACGTCGCGCTCGAACTGGGCCAACCGCTGCACGCCTTCGATCTCGACCGGCTCCAGGGCGACACTCTCTCGGTTCGCTGGGCCGCTGAGGGTGAGCACCTGGTGACCCTCGACGACAAGGATCGGACGCTGCTGAGCACCGATCTGGTCATCGCGGACGCGCGGGGAGCGGTCGCGCTCGCGGGGGTGATGGGCGGGGCGCGCAGCGAGGTCACGGACACCACCACGCGAGTGCTGCTCGAGGCCGCGGTGTTCGATCCGCTCACCGTGCGACGGACGTCGCGGCGACTGAACCTCGTCTCCGAGGCGAGCACCCGCTTCGAGCGGAGGGTCGACCCCGCCGGGGCGTGGCGCGGCGCGGCTCGGGCGGTCGAGCTGCTGCGACGGATCGCGGGCGCGACCGACGCTGGCGCGACCGACGGGGGGGAGCCGAGGTGGGACCGCACGCCGGTGGTCCTCGACACCGCCTGGTGTGCGCACTTCGTCGGCGTCGACGATCTCGACGCCTCGACGCAGGCGCGGCTGCTCGAGCGCGTGGGCTGCGAGGTCGATGGCGACGGCGATGGGAACCTCCGGGTGATCGCCCCGTCCTGGCGCGGTGATCTGCGCCGGCCCGCGGACCTGGCTGAGGAGGTCATCCGCCTCCACGGGTACGACCGCGTCCCCACGATCCTGCCGGCCATCCCGCTGCGTGGCGGACTGACGAGGGTCCAGCAGGCCGAGCGGGACATCCGGGGCGCCGCCCTCGCCGCCGGGTTCCACGAGGCCCAGACCTCGCCGTTCGTCTCGGCCGCGGGATCGTTGGTGCCGCTTGCACCGGGCGATGGGGCCGTGACGGTCGAGAACCCGGTCGCCGCCGACGCCCGAGATCTACGTCCATCCCTCACCGAGGGTCTGCTCGGGGCGCTGCGGCACAACGTCGGGCAGGGTCGTCCAGGGGCGGCGCTGTTCGAGTACGCCCGCATCTTCCGGCCCAGCGGAGGGTCGCTCGACGACGCGCTCGCCGCGTTCGGCGAGGCGTGGCGGTGGGACGATCCGCAGGGCCGGCCTCTTCCCACCCAGCCTCGGGTGCTCGGCGTCGCGGCGCAGGGGGTCCGCGTCGGTGATCGGTGGCTGGACACGCGAGGGACCTGGGAGGTCCAGGCCATCCTGGCGCTGTTCGACGACGTGGTCGGCCGTGTCGCGCCCGGTGCGGTCCTCGAGCGGCTCCAGGAGCCGCGTCCCGGTCTGCACCCGGGGCGGACGGCAGGCCTGCGCCTGCGCGGCGTCGAGATCGGGGTCGTCGGCCAGCTCCGCCCCGACGAGGCAGCCGCGCGCGACCTGCCGGAGCCGGTGGTGTTGGGCGAGCTGCTGATCGAGCCGCTGCTCGAACTCGTGGGGGGCCCGCCGCTACGTGCTCCGACGCTGGTCCGCCACCCGGCGGTCACGGTGGACGTCGCGCTCGTGGCGGACGACACCGTCCCGTTCGCACGCCTGGAACGCGCGATCCGTGACGGGGCGGGGGAGCTGCTCGACGAGTTGTGGGTGTTCGACACGTACCGTGGGGAGCAGATCGGAGAGGGTCGGCGCAGCGTCGCGGTGCGGCTGCGACTGCAGGCCCCCGAGCGGCAGCTGACCGATGAGGACGCCGAACGTGTGATCGAGGCTGTCGCGGCCGCAGCCGAGCGTGAGGGTGCGACCCTGCGGAGGTGACCTGTGGACGATCTGCGCGTGAACCGCAAGCTGACCATCCCTGCGGCCGAGCTCGAGGTCCGGGTCGCGCGGGGGAGCGGCCCCGGTGGGCAGGGTGTCAACACCACCGACAGCAAGGTCGAGCTCCGCTTCGATGTCACGAACAGCGGAGTGCTGTCCGACAAGCAGCGGCGCGCCATCCGCAAGCACCTCAGCAACCGTCTGACCAAGGATGGGGTGCTGCTCGTGCAGGCCGCGGAGCGACGCAGCCAGCACCGCAACCGCGAGGACGCGCGGCGGCGCCTGCGTGACCTGCTGCGTGAGGCGCTGAGGCCGCGCAAGCGCCGGATCGCCACGCGACCGAGCCGCGCTGCGGACGAGCGCCGGCTCCAGGAGAAGAAGCACCGAGGGCGGATCAAGGACCTGCGCAAGCCGCCCGAATCCTCCTGAGCGACGCTCCACGGCAGGAGCGGCCGGGTGGACGGTCGACATCCAGGGTTCACCATCCAGGGTTCACCCCACGCCGAGAGCGACCTGCGCCAGCGCCGCAGGGCTTGCACGTGCTATGCAGGGTCCTGTATACATATGCACCTGCGGGTGTCAGCGTTGGTGCCCGGGAGAGGGTGAGGTGACCGCCAAGGTCGGGATCGTCGGCGCGTCGGGCTACGGCGGGGCCGAGCTGCTCCGCGTGCTGTACGGCCACCCCGCCGTCGAGGTGGCCGTCGTCGCCGCGCAGCGCCGGGCGGGAACACCCATCGCGGATGCGTTCCCGAACCTGCCGGGTGACGCGACCTTCGACGTCGTCGACACCGACCGGCTCGCCAGTCTCGACCTGGTGTTCCTGGCGACCCCTCACGGAGCATCGCTGCAGTTGGGACGGTCGCTGACCGAGGCAGGGACGCGCGTCGTGGACCTGTCGGGTGCGTTCCGGCTCGAGCCGCACACGTTCGAGCAGGCCTACGGCGAGCCGCATCCTGCAGCGGCGCTCGCACCGGCGGTGTACGGCCTCACCGAGTTCACGCGCGCAGCGGTCGCCGCGACCGACCTGGTGGCGAACCCGGGCTGCTACCCGACGGCGACGCTGCTGGGACTGCTGCCGTTGGCGCCGCTGATCGTCCCAGGATCGATCGTCGTCGATGCGAAGTCGGGGACGTCCGGAGCGGGAGCGGGTGCGTCGGATCGTCTTCACCATCCTCACGTTCACGGCGATGTCGTGGCCTACGGGGCGCCGACGCACCGCCACACCTGGGAGATCGAGCAGCACCTCGCGGCGCTCGGCCCGACCTCCGCGCAGACGGTGTCGTTCACGCCGCACCTGATCCCGATGTCACGAGGGCTCCTGGCGACGTGCTACGGCGCTCTCGTGGAGGGCGCCACGCAGGCAGATGTCGACGCCGTGCTGCGTGATCGGTACGCGGACGAGCCGTTCGTCCACGTCCTGCCCCCCGGGACGTTCCCGCACACCAAGGCGCTCGCCGGATCCAACGGCTGCCAGGTCAGCGCCACCGTCGACGAGCGCACCGGTCGCGTCGTGGTCACCAGCGCCATCGACAACCTCGGCAAGGGTGCCGCCGGGCAAGCAGTCCAGAACGCCAACGTCATGCTCGGTCTCGAGGAGGCCGCCGGTCTCACCGCGCTGGGGGTGTACCCGTGACCTGGGGACCGGATGATCGTCGGGGGCTGACGAAGCGGCCCGGCGGTGTGACCGCCGCCGCTGGCTTCCGTGCCGGAGGGATCGCCGCCGGGCTGAAGCCGTCGGGTCGCGCCGACCTCGCGGTGGTCGCTGCGGATGGACCGGCCACGACGGCGGTCACGACGACGACCAACCTCGTCAAGGCGGCCCCGTGTGTGCTCACCGAGCGCCACGCGGCCAACGGCCACGCTCGTGCGGTGGTCATCAACGCCGGCAACGCCAACGCGTGCACCGGACCGCAGGGTCTCGCAGACGCCGAGGCGACCGCGGCTGCGGCAGCGGCGCTGCTCGGCGTCCCGACTGACGATGTGCTGGTGCTCTCGACGGGGATCATCGGACAGCGGCTGCCGCTGGACCGTGTGCTCGGTGGCCTGCCGCGCGCCGTGGACGACCTGACCGCCGACGGACACGAGCGCGCTGCCACCGCCATCATGACCACCGACACGCGCGTGAAGGAGGTCGCCTACCGCGTCGACGACGACGCTGGCTCGTGCGTGGTCGGCGGCATGGCCAAGGGTGCCGGGATGATCGAGCCGGCGATGGCGACGATGCTGTGCGTCATCACCACCGACGCTCCCCTCCCCCCGCCGGTCCTGCGGCCACTGCTGCGGCAGGCGGTCGAGCGGTCCTTCAACCGCATCTCTATCGACGCGTGCGGCTCGACCAACGACGCCGTCGTGGCGCTCGCCAGCGGCACCGCATCACGACCCCCGACGCTCGCCAGCGTGCAGCGCGCCTTCGCCGCGGTCTGCGCGGACCTCGCCTACGCCGTCGTCGAGGACGGTGAGGGGACGAACCGGCGCGCGTTCCTGCACGTGCGGGGCGCAGCATCCGACGAGGAGGCGACCCGGCTCGCACGCGCCGTCGCCGCATCGGTGCTGTTCCGCGCTGCACTCGCTGGCGGCGATCCCAACTGGGGTCGCATCCTCGCCGCGATGGGCGGCAGCGGGGTCGCCTTCGACCCCGCGCGCGTGAGCGTGACGTGCGGCGGGGTGACCGTCTGCCGCTTCGGGACCGCGACGGTCTTCGACCGCGGTCAAGCAGCCATCGCGATGAGCAAGCCCGAGGTCGACATCGACATCGACCTCGGAGGTGGGATGGGTGCAGCGACCTACCTCACGACCGATCTGACGCCCGAGTACGTCCGGTTCAACGCCGAGTACACCACCTGATGGCCGCCGTCGCCCCCCACGACGAACGTGGCGCCGCCGCCCAGCACAAGGCTGCGGTGCTGCGCGAGGCGTTGCCGTGGATCACGCGCTTCCACGGGCGCATCGTCGTCATCAAGTACGGCGGCAACGCCATGATCGACGCGGACCTCAAGCGCTCCTTCGCCGCGGACGTCGCACTGCTGCACTACGTCGGCCTCCGGCCGGTGATCGTTCACGGGGGTGGCCCGCAGATCGACGAGGTCGGGGCATCGATGGGGCTCACGAGCTCGTTCGTCGACGGACTGCGCGTCACCGACGATGCGACCATGGACGTGGTGCGCATGGTGCTGCTCGGACGCGTCAACCCCGAGCTGGTCGGACTCGTCCAGGGAGCTGGCGCCCCGGCGGTCGGGGTCTCGGGGACCGACGCCGGCTTGCTGCGGGTCCGGCGTGCCGTGGGGGATCGGGGCGAGGACCTCGGCCGCGTCGGCCGCGTCGAGCACGTCGACCCCGGTGTCCTGCACCACCTGCTGTCCGACGGCTTCCTCCCGGTCGTCGCGACCGTTGGACTCGACGCCGACGGCACCGACCACAACGTCAACGCCGACGAGGCCGCCGGTGCCATCGCCGCCGCGCTCGCGGCCACCAAGCTCGTGTACCTGACCGACGTGCCCGGGCTCTACGCCGACTTCGGCACCGGCGGCGACGCTCCCGACCCCACGGACCTCATCAGCGAGGTCGGGGTGGCGCAGCTCGAGCACATGCTCGCCGACGGTGACCTGCACGCCGGCATGCAGCCCAAGGTCCGTTCGATCGTCGAGGCGCTCAAGGCCGGGGTTCCCCAGGCGCACATCCTGGACGGCCGCGTGCTCCACGCGGTGCTGCTCGAGGTCTTCACCGACGAGGGCGTCGGCACGATGGTGACCATGGAGCTGACGTGATGGCCGATCGCGATCTCGAGGAACTGCAGGCGCGGGACGCCGCCCACGTGATGGGCACCTACGGACGCCAGCCGATCGGGTTCGTCCGGGGCGAGGGCACGGCGCTGTTCGACACGCAGGGCCGCGCCCACCTCGACTTCCTCAGCGGTCTCGCCGTGACCAGCCTCGGCCACGCCCACCCGGAGGTGGCCGACGCCATCGCCGCTCAGGCACGGACGCTGGTGCACACCTCCAACCTCTACCTCACCGTTCCGATGCTCGACCTCGCCGAGCGTCTCGCCCGCGTCACGGAATGGCCCGACGCGCGTACCTTCCTGTGCAACAGCGGCGCCGAGGCCAACGAGGCCGCGATCAAGCTCGCTCGGCGGTGGGGCAAGCAGCGATCGGACGA
Organism: Actinomycetota bacterium; assembly: GCA_019347575.1. NCBI lineage: Bacteria > Bacillati > Actinomycetota > Actinomycetota bacterium. The sequence goes on from JAHWKY010000017.1 coordinate 81,453, forward strand.
CAAGATCCGAGTGGTGACGCTGGAGGGGTCGTTCCACGGCCGCACCCTCGCGACCCTGGAAGCCACCGGCCAGCCCGCCAAGCACACGCCGTTCGCTCCGCTCGCGGGCTACGTGGACACCGTTCCCCACGACGATGCCGAGGCGCTGACGGCCGCGGTCACCGACCGAACGTGCGCCGTGCTCCTCGAGGTCATCCAGGGCGAGGGTGGTGTCCGACCCGTCCCCCCCGACGTGCTCGCGGCCGCCCGCCGGGCGTGCGACGAGCACTCCGCCCTGCTGATCGTCGACGAGGTGCAGACGGGTGTCGGACGTACCGGGCACTGGTTCGCGTTCCAGGGCACCGAGGTCGTCCCCGACGTCATCACCGTGGCCAAGGCGCTCGGCAACGGCGTGCCGATCGGGGCGTGCATCGCGCGGGGCACTGCGGCGGCAGCCCTCGGGCGCGGCGATCACGCCACGACGTTCGGAGGCAACCCGCTCGTGTGCGCGGCGGCGGTGCGCGTCCTCGACATCATCGAGCGAGACGGGCTTGTCACCGCCGCTGCCGAGAAGGGCGAACGGGTGCGCGAGGGGATCGCGAAGCTGGTCGCTGACGGACTCGCGACGGGGGTGCGGGGCGCGGGCCTGCTCCTGGCCGTCACCCTGCCCGACCGGGTCGCAGCCGAGGTCGAGACCGCATGCCGCGAGCGGTTCCTGATCGTGAACGCGGTCGCGCCGGACGCCATCCGCCTGGCTCCGCCGCTGACCGTGGATGGTGACGAGATCGACCTCGCACTGGCCGTGCTGCGCGACGCGCTCACGTCCGTGCGCGCCGACAACGCCCATGAAGAGAGGAGTGAGGATGAGTGACGCACCGGTGGACAGCCGGACGATCCTGATCGTCGAGGACGACAGCACCGTTGCGGAGCTGCTCGTCGAGGTCCTGCGACACGAGGGCTTCAACTCGACGGTGGCCGCCGACGGGCTCGAGGGTCTCGTCCGTCTCCGAGGCGATCAGCCCGACCTCGCGGTGCTCGACATCATGATGCCGGACATCAACGGCGTCCGCGTCCTCGAACAGCTCCTCGAGGAGGGCGATGGCAACCTCGAGGTGCCGGTCATCGTCATCACCGGATCACCGGAAGGGGCGAAGCAGAGCCGACAGCTGCTCGGGGAGGAGAACGTGTTCGAGAAGCCGTTCGATCCCGACGACCTGGTCGCTCGCATCCGCGCGGTGCTGGACTGAGGAGGCCTCCATGCAGGACTTCCTGAGCATCGACGACCTCGACGGCCACAGCCTGTTCGAGCTGCTCGACGTCGCCGACGGGTTGCGTTCCGACCGCTCGCTGCGTGACGACCTGCGTGGCCAGACGGTCGCGCTGATCTTCGAGAAGCCGTCCACCCGGACGCGCGTGTCGTTCGAGGTCGCGGTGGCCGAGCTCGGAGGTCACCCGCTGCCGCTGTCGTCCGCCGAGCTGCAGCTGGGGCGGGGCGAGACCATCGCCGACACGGGCCAGGTCCTGTCGCGCTACGTCCACGGCATCGTCGTGCGCACCTTCGGCCAGGACCGGCTCGAGGAGCTCGCGGCAGCGGCCTCGGTGCCTGTGATCAACGCCCTCACCGATCGCGAGCACCCGTGCCAGGCGCTCGCCGATCTGCAGACGATCCGCGGCGTGTTCGGCAAGCTCGAGGGCCTCACCTTGGCGTACGTCGGCGACGGGAACAACGTCGCACACTCGCTCCTCCTGGCCGGGGCCTTGACCGGGATGCAGGTGCGGGTCGCCCACCCCGAGGGCTACGCCCCGAACTCCGACGTCGTCGACCGCGCCCGGAGGATCGCGGGTAGCGACGACGCCGTCGTGGTCACCACCGATCCCGACGACGGCGTCGACGGCGCGGACGTGGTCTACACCGACGTGTGGGCGTCGATGGGTCAGGAATCCGAGGCCGAGCAGCGCGCGGGGGTGTTCGCTCCGTACCGCGTGGACCAGCGCCTGATGGACGCGGCGGCATCGGGGGGGATCTTCCTCCACTGCCTGCCGGCGCACCGCGGCGAGGAGGTGGCCGACGAGGTCATCGACGGTCCCGCGTCCCACGTGTTCGACCAGGCCGAGAACCGTCTCCACGCGCAGAAGGCACTGCTCATCCGGTTGCTCGGCGGGGTGGGCTGACCGTGGCGGCGCGCAACGGCAAGGACCGGCGACAGGCGCTGCTACGACGGCTACTGGACGAGTACGATGTCCGTTCTCAGGACGAAGCCGTGGCGGTCCTGTCCGACAACGGGATCGAGACCACCCAGGCGACCGTGAGCCGTGACCTCGACGAGATCGGGGCGGTGAAGGTTCGGGGCACCGACGGATCGCTCGTCTACCGCGTCGTCAGCGATCCCGGCCCCGGGACCGCCAGGGGCAAGCTCGCCGACACGCTCCGACGCTACGTGCAGCGGGTCGACGCCAGCGGCAACATCGCGGTGCTCCGGACGCCCCCCGCCGGCGCCCCGCCCGTTGCCAGCGCGATAGACCTCGCCGAGCTCCCCGGAGTGCTCGCGACCATCGCGGGTGACGACACCGTCCTCGTCGTCGCCACGGCTGGGGTATCGGGCGATGAGCTGGCCCGGCGCTTCCGCGAGCTGGCGCTCGTGGACGAGCTCTCGCCGCACTGAAGATGCAAGGTCGTGCTACCGCTCCGCTACTTGAGCACGGAAGGTTGTGCTATCGCTCCGCTACTTGAGCACTGGAGTTCCCCGTGAAGCAACGCGTCGTCCTCGCCTACTCCGGTGGGCTCGACACCTCGGTCGCCATCCGTTGGCTCGCCGAGAACCGTGACCTCGACGTGATCGCGTGCGCGATCGACGTCGGCCAGGACGCGGACGACATGGAGCAGATCCGCCAACGTGGCCTCGACTGCGGCGCCGTCGAGTCGATCGTGATCGATGCCCGGGACGAGTTCGCGGACGAGTTCGTCGCACCCGCCCTGCGGGCCAACGCGCTCTACATGGGCAAGTACCCGCTCGTGTCGGCCTTGTCCCGGCCGCTGATCGTCAAGCACCTCGTCGCCACGGCCCGTGCTCACGATGCCGCCGCTGTCGCCCACGGCTGCACGGGGAAGGGCAACGACCAGGTCCGCTTCGAGGTGGGGACGATGTGCCTCGCGCCCGACCTGCAGACCTACGCTCCGATCCGCGAGTGGGGCCTTTCGCGCGAGGCGGCGATCGCCTGGGCCGAGGAGCGGGGCGTCCCGATCCCGGTGAAGAAGGCGTCGCCATACTCCATCGACGAGAACTCGTGGGGTCGCACCGCGGAATGCGGGATCATCGAGGATCCGTGGGCGAAGCCGCCAGAGGAGGTCTACGCGCGCACGGTGAGCCCGCAGGTGGCCCCGGACGAGTCCGAGGAGCTGATCCTCACCTTCGAAGCCGGGCTGCCGGTCGCGGTCGACGGCAAGGAGCTGCCGCTCGCGGACCTGATCGCGGAGGTGGACCGTCGCGCGGGCGCTCACGGCGTCGGCCGCATCGACATGGTCGAGGACCGCCTGGTGGGCATCAAGAGCCGCGAGATCTACGAGTGTCCCGGCGCGGTGACGCTGCTCGCGGCCCACCGTGACCTCGAGGACCTGTGCCTCGAACAGGAACTGGCCGAGCACAAGCGGGGCGAGGAGGGCCGCTACAGCCAGCTGATCTACAACGGGCTGTGGTGGGGACCTCTGAAGCGGGCTCTCGACGCCTTCATGGACGAGGCCAACCGCTACGTGACCGGTGAGGTGCGGGTGGAGCTGTACAAGGGGACGGCCGCGCCGGTCGGGCGGCGTAGCGAGGTCGGGCTGTACGACCTCGACCTGGCGACCTACGACGAGGGCGATCGCTTCGACCACACCCAGGCCGAGGGCTTCGTGAAGCTGTGGGGGCTGCCGCTCAAGACGTGGGCGCGGCGCACCCGTCGCCTCGGCGACGACCTGTGACACCCGAGGGACGGCTGTGGGGTGCGCGCTTCGGCCAGGCGCCAGCCGAAGCCGCCTGGCGCCTCGGTGTCTCCACCGGCTTCGATGCCCGGCTGTGGCGCGAGGACATCGCGGGCTCCCGGGCACACGCCCAGGAGCTGCTCCGCATCGGTGTGCTCGATCACGACGAGTGCGAGCGCATCCTCGAGGGCCTCGACCGCTGCGCCGCGCTCTTCGCCGAGGGGAGCTTCCGCTTCGAGCCGACCGACGAGGATCTGCACGGCGCGATCGAACGCTGGCTCGTCGAGGACCTCGGCGAGCTCGGTGGCAAGCTCCGTGCCGGCCGCTCCCGCAACGACCAGATCGCCAACGACCTACGGGCCTACGTCAAGCGCGCCTGCGGCCAGATCCGCGGCGCCATCTCCGATCTGCAGGAGGCGATCTGCGACCAGGCCGAGGCGCACCTCGACTGGCTGGCACCCGGCTACACCCACCTGCAACGAGGTCAGCCCGTCCTGCTGTCGCACCACCTGCTCGCGTACGTGTGGATGCTCGACCGCGACGCGGCCCGGTTCGCCGGAGCTGCCACGCGTAGCGACGTCTCGGTCCTGGGGGCGGGGGCGCTCGCTGGCACGACCCTCGAGGTGGATCCCGCGGCCTACGCACGCCACCTCGGGTACGCCGGTGTCGCCGAGAACTCCATGGACGCGGTGGCCTCGCGCGACTTCGCGCTCGAGTTCCTCGCTGCGGCGGCCATCCTCGCGACCACCCTGTCGCGGATGGGGGAGGAGCTGGTCACCTGGAGCAGCGCGGAGTTCGCGGTCGTGCGGCTAGGCGACGCCTTCTCGACCGGCTCCTCGATCATGCCGCAGAAGCGCAACCCCGACGTCGCCGAGCTCGCCCGCGGCAAGGCGGGACGCGTCATCGGCGACCTCGTCGCACTGTTGACGACGATCAAGGGACTGCCGCTGACCTACAACCGCGACCTGCAGGAGGACAAGGAACCGGTCTTCGACGCCGTCGACACGCTGGCGCTGACGCTTCCCGCTCTGACCGGGGCCGTGAGGTCGCTGACCTTCGACCGCCACCGGCTCGAAGCCGCCGCTGGCGGCGGTCACGCCCTCGCGACGGACCTGGCCGAGGAGCTCGTGCGGCGGGGCGTGCCGTTCCGCGAGGCCCACGACGTCGTGGGCGGGCTGGTCCGCGATGCCGACGAGATCGGGATCGACGTGGCGGACCTCGACGTCGCCAGGATCGCGGCGGCGCACGCGGCGCTCGATCGTTCGGTGGCGGAGGTCCTCGACGCGCGGGCGGCGGTGGAACGCCGTGCGAGCCCCTTCGGCACCGCGACAGCCAGCGTGCTGACCCAGCTGCGCCGGGCCCGGGACGCGGTCGTGCGCAACCGTGGCGTGTGACGCCGGTCCGCCGTACCTTCACACCATGCAGCGTCCCGATCGCATCCCTCGCTCCTGGACCACGCTCGCCGCGGCCGGTCTCATCGTGTTGGTCACGCTGCCGTTCCTCGACGCGGGGGTGGGTCTGGCGCGCTCGGCGTTCGATCCCGCCCCGCCCACCGGGAGGCGGCTCGAGGCGATGATCCGCCTCGGCATCCCGGCATCCGACGGCAACGGTCTGGTCGGGGCGTCCGCGGCGTTGACCCTGGCGCTGTGCGCCGGGTCGTTCGTACTGGCCGGTGGCCTGGTTGCCCGGCGGGAGTGGGCGCGCTTCGGCGGGATGCTGACCTTCTCGTTCTTCGCGATGATGCTCGTCCCGCTGACGCTCGGCGGTCTCGGTGGGACGTCGTCTGCGTGGATCGGGGTCACGGTCGCCGCCGCCCAGGTGCTCATCGTCTGGCTGCTGTGGTCCCGCCGGACCGCCGACGACATCGACGATGCGGAGTGGCTGCGTCAGCGTCGGCGTGCTGAGCGCGGGAACGCCGGTCTGATCCGGCGGTTCCGGGTGTTCCTCGCCACCGCCCGGGCGGACGACTTCCGCTCCCGACCACTCAGGTAGCGTCGAGGTCCGGAGGTGGTGGCGTGCCCAGGACCAACGACGAAGCCGCGCGACTGCTCAACGAGCTCTCCGTCCTGACCGGGCTGGCCGAGGGCAACCCGAACGCCTTCCGCGTGCGCGCCTACCAGAACGGGGCACGGGCCGTGAAGGGGCTGGGACGCGACATCTCCGAGATGTCCGAGGCGGAGCTGCTCAGCGTCAAGGGGATCGGCAAGGCGATCGCGTCGAAGCTCGCCGAGTACCTGCAGACGGGGACGATCCGCAAGCTCGAGGAGCTCCGCGACAAGCATCCCGTGGGGCAGCGTGAGCTGCTGCGTGTACCGGGCCTGGGACCCAAGAGCGTGCAGCTGCTCCGTGAGGTGCTCGGCATCACCGATCTCCCCGGGCTGACCGCGGCGCTCGACGGGGACCGGCTCGCCGAGCTTCCCGGGTTCGGCGAGAAGACGGTCGAGAACCTTCGCCGTGGCATCGAACGGTTCGAGCTCACGTCCCACGATCGTCGCCTGCCGATCGCCCAGGCGCTGCCGGTCGCCGAGGAACTCGTCGCCGATCTGCGAGCCCGCCTCGACACCGACGAGGTCGTCTACGCGGGCAGCCTCCGGCGCTTCCGCGACACGATCGGGGACATCGACATCCTCGTGGCCACCGGCGACGTGGACGCGGCGAACGCCAGCGTGGCCTCGCTCCCGCAGGTCCAGGAGGTGCTGGCACGTGGGGACACCAAGACCTCGTTCCTCACCTTCGACGGGATGCAGGTCGACGTCCGCGTCGTCGAGCCCGGGCACCTCGGCGCCGCGCTCGTGTACTTCACGGGTTCGAAGGCCCACAACATCGAGCTGCGCCAACGCGCCATCCAGCGCGGCTGGCTGCTCAACGAGTACGCCCTGACCGATCAGGAGACGGACGCGATCGTCGCCGCGTCGACCGAGGAGGACATCTACGCCGCGCTCGACCTCGCCTGGATCGCGCCGGAGCTGCGGGAGGGGCGCGATGAGGTCGCGCTGGCGGCTCGCGGCGAGCTGCCCGACCTCGTGTCGCTCGAGGACATCCGCGGTGACCTGCACGACCACTCCGACCACTCCGGAGACGGTCGGATGTCGCTCGAGGACCTCGTCGCGGCCGCGCGCGAGCACGGGTTGCAGTACATCGCCGTCACCGACCACGCCGAGGACCTGCGCATCAACGGCGTGTCGAAGCCGGGGATGCTGGCCATCCGTCGGCGCCTGCGTGAGCTCCAGGAGGGGGTCGACGACATCCGCCTCCTGCACGGCGCCGAGCTCAACATCGGGATCGACGGCAGCCTCGACTACGACCACGACTTCCTGCTGACGTTCGACTGGTGCGTGGCGAGCGTGCACAGCCACTTCCGCCTCGACCCCGACGCCCAGACCGAGCGCGTGATCACGGCGATGCGGCACCCCGCGGTGAACGTCATCGGACACCTCACCGGCCGACGTATCGGCAAGCGCCCCGGCATCGACCTCCACGTCGATCGGGTGCTCGACGCGGCGGTGGAGACCGGCACGGCGATCGAGATCAACTCCAACCTCGATCGGCTCGATGCCCCCGACGAGATCATCCGGGAGGGCGTGGCGCGCGGTGTCACGTTCGTCATCTCGACCGACGCGCACGCGGTGCGCGAGTTCGACTACCTCCGCCACGGCATCCGCCAGGCCCGGCGCGGGGGCGTGCCTCGCGACCGGGTCGCCAACACCTGGGAGACCGAGCGGTTCCTCGGATGGGCGGGGACGAAGCGCGCGTCGGCGTGAGCGGCTACGACCAGCTCCACCCGCGCCGCGCCCCGCTGTCGCGTGCGGACCTCGCGGTGCACCCAACCCGGGCAGCGCCCCGCCTGCTCGGGGCGCTGCTGGTCCGGATCGAGGACGATGGGTCGGAGACTTTGGCACGCATCGTCGAGACCGAGGCCTACCGCGAGACCGACCCGGCGAGCCACTCGTACCGCGGCGAGACGCCGCGGACGCGGACGATGTTCGGCCCGCCGGGACACCTCTACGTGTACTTCACCTACGGCATGCACCACTGCGTGAACGTGTCTTGCGAGCCGCGCGGGACGGGATCAGCCGTGCTGCTGCGTGCGGCGGTGGCGATCTCCGGAGTGGAAGCGATCCGCGAACGGCGCCAGCCCGACCGCCCCGACCGCGAGCTGCTCCGGGGACCCGGATCACTGGCCCGCGGCTTGGGACTCGACCGCGAACTCGACGGCACCGACCTGCTGGAGGCCGACGCACCGGTCCGCCTCGAGCGTGATGCGTGGCGGCCCACCCGCGTCAGGGTGCGTCAGGGCCCCCGTACCGGGGTCCGGCACGCACCGGACCGGCGCTGGCGGTGGTGGCTCGACGGCGTCCCCGAGGTCAGCCGCTACCTCCGTCACCCCGGGGCGGTCTCGTCGGGGTAGACGCGGATCACCACCGCGCTGTGCTCGCGCTGCTCCGTGCCGGGAGCGGGCTGCTGGCCCCAGACCTGATCCGGCACGGCGTTGGACCCGCAGCCGTCGAGCGGGCACTCGGGGCGCACCTCGACGACCCAACCTGCGGCTTCGAGCGTGGCGATGGCGTCGACGCGGTCGAGCCCGAGCACGTCGGGGACCTGTGCCTGGGACCGGACGCTCTGCGACACCCACAGGACGACCGCGTTGCCGTCCATCGGCAGCGTCGACCCGCCAGGGGACGGGCGCTGACGCGTCACGATGCCCGGTGGGAAGACGAGCGAGGCTTCGGGGCGGGTCGCCACGACGAACCCCTTGTCCTCCAGCAGCTGCTGCGCCACCGCGAGCGGCAGTCCGGTGACGCTCGGCACGTCGTCGAGCGGTGGACCCGTCGGCTCGTTGCAGCGCTCGATCGGCTCGGTGCCTCGCAGGTACTGGCGTGGTTCGATCAGCTCCTGCGGCGTGTAGGGGTTGGGCAGGCAGTTGCGCGTCACGTCGACGTCGACGACGACGAGGTCGACCTCGGGCACGGGGAAGGCGGAGGGTGGCGTGCCATCCAGTGCACGGGCCGCGAACCCCTTCCAGATCTCGGCGGGCCAGCGCCCCCCCTCAACCCGGATGCGCGTCGTCGGCGGCTCCATCGGGATGCTCGCCTCGGGGAAGCCCACCCACACGGCGGCCACCAGGTCGGGCGTGTAGCCGATGAACCACGCGTCGGCGTTGTTCTGCGATGTCCCCGTCTTGCCCGCCTGGGGACGGTCGACCTGCGCCCGTACTCCGGTGCCGCGGCGGACCACGTCGGTCAGTGCCTGGTTGACGAGGTACGCGGCGGCCTCGTCGAGCACCTGCAGGCCCCGGGGGTCGTGCTCGTACAGCACCTCTCCGTCCGGCGTCTCGATCCGCTCGATCAGGTAGGGCTCGTGGTAGGTCCCGAGCGCCGCGAAGGCGCCGTACGCGCCGGCCATCTCGAGCGGCGTGACCTCCGCGGAGCCCAGCGCGATCGAGGGGACCTGGGGCAGCTCGGAGTCGAACCCCATCGTCTTGGCCATCTCGACGATCGCGACCGGTCCCAGCTCGACGGCTAGACGCGCGTACACGGTGTTGACGCTGCGCACGGTGGCTTCGCGTAGCGACATCGTCGGGTAGGCCGTCCCTCCGTAGTTGCACGGCTCCCACCCCAGTTCCGGGAACGACACGCAGGTCCCGCCCGGGAACTCGCGCTCCAACGACACGCCGCGCTGCAGAGCCGTGGCGAGGACGATGGGCTTGAACGACGAACCCGGCTGGCGTCGTGCCTGGGTGGCGAGGTTGAAACGGGCGTCCGGTTGGTCCCGGTCGTAGAAGTCGCGGCCGCCCACGAGTGCACGCACCGCCCCGGAGGCCGGTTCGACGGCCACGATGGCCGCCGACGGGTCATCCGGCGCGGTCAGGACCTCCGCGACCGCCTCCTCGGCCTGGACCTGTTGCTCGAGATCGACCGTCGTGTGGATCCGCAGGCCTCCGGTGAAGAGGGCGTCCACCCGCGCGTCGATGTCGTCGCCGAGGATCGCGAAGCGGCCGTCGGGGTCGTGCTGGATCAGGCGCTTGACCTCCTCGACGAAGTGCGGGGCGGGGGTGCGCTCGTCGGTCTCCAGCGGAGCGAGGTCGAGGTCGTCGTCGGCGACGAGCTCGGCCTGGGTACCGCTGATCTGGCTCGTTGCGACCATCGCGCCGAGGACCTGCCGCACCCGGTGCTGGGCGGCCTCAGGGTGTTCGTAGGGGTCGAAGCGGGTGGGGGAGGCGATCAGGCCGGCCAGGAGGGCGGCCTGGTGCAGCTCGAGGTCGTCGGGCTCCAGCCCGAAGAAGCGCTCGGCGGCGGCGTGCACCCCGTACGCCCCGTGTCCGAAGTAGATCGTGTTGAGGTAGCGCTCGAGGATCTCCTCCTTGGAGTAGCGCTGCTCCAGCTGGTAGGCCAACGCCGCTTCCTCGAGCTTGCGCTCGAGCGTGCGTGCGGGTCCGGTCATGGTGTTCTTGACGTACTGCTGGGTGATGGTCGAGCCACCTTGCTCGATGTCGCCGATCTCGATGTTGCGGACGGCGGCCCGCACGATCGCGGCCAGGTCGACCCCGCGGTGCACGAAGTACCGGCGGTCCTCCATCGAGACGACCGCGTCGACGATGGCGTCACCCATCTCCGTGAGCGGGATGTCCTCGCGGTCCTGCTCGGCGTGCAGCTCGACGAGGACCGACCCGTCCGCTGCCAGCACCTGCGAGGTCTGCGGCTGCTGCACGAACTCGACCGGATCGCCCGCCTCGAGCTGAACGATGTTGGCGCACGACGAGGTGAACAACGCCGTGACGACGAGCACGGCGAGAGGGTTGCGGCGCGGGTGCTCCCGCTGGACGGGCATGACGCGAGGTTACTTCCGCCTCCGGTGGTGGCCGCCGAGGAGGAACCGGGGGGAGAACTCACCCTCGCGGACGGGAGGAACGCTGCGCGTGAGCGTCGAAGGGTACGCTATCTACCCCCGCCGTCCCGGCCCAGCCCTGTGGGAGGTCGATCCGTGATCAGACGCCTGGTGGCCCTCTCGTTCCTGTTCACAGCCGTGGCGGTAGCCGCAGGTGCTGGCACCACGTCCGCCGCGTTCGGCGAAGAGGCCGAGGCGTCGGTGCAACAGGAAGGTTGGGCGGCCCAGCGAAACGATCCCAGCCAGCCCGTCGAGGACGAGCTCGGCGGGAACCTCGGGCCCGTACCGGTCGATCCGGTGGCACCGGCGACCGTCCCACCCGGCTCGCTGCCGGTCGGGCTCGCCGCCGGCGAACCGGAGTGGAAGTCGTTCCTGCAGTTCGACCTCAGCGCGGTGCCGTTCGACGCCACCATCGACTCGTTCGTCATCACCCTCACCGAGGTCGAGCCGGGTGAGTCGCTGACCGGCGTCGAGGTCTGTGCCATCAACGATCTGTGGGCGGAGGGCGCCAACCAGAAGTGGTCGAACGCCCCCGAGCACGACTGTGCCTTCAGCGCGGACGTCGTCGGTCCCGCCGACGACGGGACGTGGACGGCGGACCTGACCAACGTCGCGCGGGCGTGGCAGGACGTCATCATCCCCAACAACGGCATCGTCCTGCTGCCCAAGTCCGCCGCGAACCTCCCCAGCGGCACGCCCACCCCGGAGGAAGCCAACTGGCGGGTGCAGTTCGCCGGCGTGACGCTCGAGGGGGCACCGACGGCGCAGGTCGAGTACACGGTCACCGAGTCGCCATCGCCACCGCCACCGCCACCGCCGGCCGCGGCACCACCCGCGGATTCGGGCCAGGCGGGTGGTGCCGACACCGGCACGTCGAGCCAACCCTTCTTCGGCAACGCGCCGTCGTTCGAGCCGCAGGCGGGACCGGCGTTCACACCGCCCGTCGCGGGCGACGAGGGAGCGCTGGCACCCGAGGTCGCGCCCGACGCCGGGCAGCAGCCCGTCCCCGAGACGGTGGCGGCACCTGCGGTGGCCGGTGACGCGGAGACACCCGCTTACGTCTGGGCGCTCATCCCGCTGTTCCTCCTGGGGATGCTCATGCTCGGCCGGTCGCTCACCGACACCACCCCCGTGGCCGTGACCCGGCGCGAGGGCGCGACGACGCGCCTGATCCGGAACCGTCGAGGTCCCGCCGCCGATGCGCTGGCCCCGTCGGAGCCGTCCTTCCAGGTCTGACCCGCTCCCATCCAGGAGATGTTCCCCGTGACGACGACAACGCGCTCCCGAACCTCTCGAGGACCCCGACCGCTGCGCGCGGTCGCGGCCATCGCGATCGCCTCGATGCTGGTGGTCGCGTGTGGCCAGAAGCCCGGCGTGCACGTCGAGGGTGCCGGCGACGTCGTCGCCGGACCTGCGGACGGCGTGGAGACCACGCCCGGCGCGGACACCTCCACGACGGGGGCTGACACGTCCACGACCGGGACGACCACCACGGGGACCACCGGTACCAGCGGTACGACGACGACCGGTTCCTCGCAGACGACGCAGCCGGCGACGACCGGCGGGACGACGGGCGGCACCACCGGCGGGACGACCGGTGGCACCACCGGGGGGACGACCGATGACACCACCGGCACCACCGGCACCACGGGCGGGACGACGGGTGGAACGACCGGTGGCGGCGGTGGGCAGGTCCAGGGGACCGACCGCACCGGCGCCACCGACGAGCTGATCCGCATCGGCATCCACGCACCCGTGACCGGCGCCGCCCCGCTGCCCTCACGGGCCTTCGAGGAGGCAGACCTCTACTTCAACTGGGTCACCGAAGGCAAGGGCGAGACCGTGCTCGGCCGGTCCAAGGTCGAGGTGGTGTTCAAGGACGACCAGTACAACCCGTCGTCGGCGATCCAGACGTGTCGCGAACTGGCGCAGTCGCGCGAGTCGTTCCTGCTCGTCGGCGGTGGCGGGACCGACCAGATCCAGGCCTGCGGTCGCTGGGCCAACCAGAACGGCGTGCCGTACTTCTCGGCGGGTGTGACCGAGAACGGGCTGATCGGCCTGCCCTGGTACTTCGCCAGCTCCATGAGCTACAAGGCCCAGGGGACGCTCATCGCCCAGCTCATCAAGAAGCGCTACCCGGGCCAGAAGATCGCCATGGTCGTCACCAACACCCCCAACTTCAAGGACGCCGAGGAGGGCTTCACCGCCGGCCTGCAGGCGGCTGGGCTCGAGGGTGACTTCTGGGGCTTCTTCCGCCACGAGAAGGGCGACAACACCTGGACCACCCAGGCCATCGTGCAGATGCGCCAGGAGGTCCAGGTCGTCTACCCCCTCACCGCCCCCGTCGACTACATCAAGTTCGCCGGCGAGGCAGCCAACCAGGGCTGGCGGCCCCACTTCGTGGGGGCCGGGATCACGATGGGCTTGAACACGGTCACCGTGAACGCGTGCCGTGCTGGCCGCGCGGGCCACGGGGCGCTGTGGCTCTCCCCCTTCCCTGGTCTCGACGTGATCGACCAGCTCGATCCGGAGTTCAACAAGGCGCTCGAGCACTTCGACCTCGCCGACTCCCCCGACACCGACAAGGACATCTTCCTCGCCATCTGGGGCCTGGGGAAGACGCTTCACGAGTCCTTCAAGGCGTACGAGGCGCGCCTGGGTACCGACCTGACCCGCGAGGACTACCGGGGGGTGGTCGAAACCACCCAGGACCTGCAGTCGGGCATCTACCCGGCGCTGAGCTACTCGCCGGACGACCACTTCGGGGCCAACACGGCGCACCTGCTCAGGGCCGACTGCGATGAAGGCATCAACCTGACCGAGGCGACGTTCGCGTCGGCGTTCTGACCGGAACACCGACCACTTGAGGGGGCTGTGCCTCTAGGCTGCGCCCCCCGGCCGCCGGGAGGTTGAAGGGGTGCCGACGGTGAGCGCGACATCAGTGCTGCTCGCACAGCAGGGCATCGGCAGCGAGCTGATGTCGGTCATCATCATCGGCCTGCGCATCGGCGCGGTGTACGCGCTGATCGCCCTCGGCCTGGCCCTGATCTACAAGGCGACGCGGGTCTTCAACTTCGCGCACGGCGAGTTCGGCACGGTCCCGATGTTCGTGACCTGGGGCTTGGTCACCGGCGGCCTCGGGATGACCATGTGGGCCGCGGCGGGCATCGCGATCGTCGTCGGCGTCCTCCTCGCTGTCGCCACCTACTTCCTCGTGGTCCGCTGGCTGCGGGCCCGGCCCGGCGTCACCACGCTGGTCGCGACCGCCGGCGTGGCCCTCTTCCTCATCCAGCTCCAGATCATCATCGGGCGCGCCGAGCCCAGGAACTTCCCTCCCTTCATCGACGGCTCCCCCTGCATCACACGAGGGGAGGACGGTTCGTGCTTCTGGCGCGTCGGCGGGGTCATCATCGAGTGGCAGACGATCCTGATCGTGGGCGTGCTCGCCGCCGTCGCGGTGATCCTGGCCCTGTTCTTCCGCACGCGGACCGGCACCGCACTGCTCGCGACCGCGCAGGAACCGTTCGCCGCCAGTCTGTACGGGATCTCGACCGAGCGGATGGCCGTGATCACATGGGCAGCCGCGGGCGGCCTCGCCGCCATCGGTGGGGTGCTCGCCGGGGCGTTCGACCAGCTCTTCACGCCCGGGTGGATCACCGGCCGCTACCTCGTCGCCGCGTTCACCGCAGCCATCCTCGGGGGGATCACCTCGATGCCCGGCGTCGTCGTCGGGGGCGTGCTACTGGGCATGATCCAGGCGGCGTCGGGCACGTGGTTGCCGGCGACGTGGCCGGGACGGCCGCAGATCGGGGTGTTCACGATCCTCGTGCTCGTGCTCGTCCTGCGACCGCGCGGCCTGCTCGGGAAGGAGGCGTGATGGCGGACGACACCGACGCGACCGAGGTCATCGAGATCGAGCAGCTCGATCCCGAAGATCGCACCGAGGATGGTCCGTGGCGCCCCAGCCCCGGGGGCGTGGTGGCCCGCATCGCGGTCCTCGTCGTCATCCTCTCCATCGTCCTGCTGGCGCCGTTCTGGGTGAACGCGCTCGATCCGGTCCTCGTCCGCGAGGTCGTGGCCAAGGCGGGGATCTTCGCACTGGTCGCACTCAGCATGAACGTCCTCATGGGCTACGCAGGGCAGGTCTCGCTCGGCCACGCCGCCTTCTACGGCATCGGCGCGTTCATCTCCGGTGTCGTCGTCAGCGAGTGGCTCGGCACCATCGAGGAGGTCGACGTGCTCGCGCCCGAGGCCGTTGACGGCATCGGGTTCACGGGCACGGTCGACCAGATCTGGAGGTTCGCCGCCGGTATCGGCATGGCCGGGATCATGGGCGCCATCGTCGCAGTGATCCTGGGACTCATCGCGTTGCGTCTGCGCGGCCTGTACCTCGCCCTGGTCACGATCGCCTACGGGGCCCTGGCCGAGTTGACCCTCTTCAAGCTCGGCGTGTTCCACGGAGGCGCCGGCGTCGTCGCACCGCGCCCCGACGTCTTCGAGGGCGACATCGTCTACAGCTACGTCGTCTTCGTCATCCTCGCCATCGGGCTCTACGTCGATTGGCGCCTCATCAGTTCGAAGGCGGGCCGAGCCATCCAGGCCCTGCGCGACGACGAGCGCGTCGCCGCGTCCTGGGGCATCAACGTCACGTCCTACAAGCTCCTCGCGTTCGTGATCTCCGGCATCCTCGCCGGCGTTGCCGGCGGCCTCTTCGGCCACATGATCGGCGCCGTATCGTCGGAGGAGTTCACCTTCATCGTCTCGCTGACGTTCGTGCTCATGACCGTGATCGGGGGCCTGGGCAACCGCTGGGGCGTCGTGCAGGGCGGCATCGTCTTCGCGATCCTGCCCACGCTGCTCGACCGCACCCACCAGGCGTGGCACTTCTGGCCCTTCAACGCCATCACCGCGCTGTGGGAGCCGTTGATCGGCGCTGCACTGCTGGTGCTCACGCTCATCTTCTTCCCCGGCGGGATCGCGCAGCAACAGGAGCACCTCCAGCGCTGGCTGGCGTTCAAGCGCTTCAAGTCCCACGACGTCCACGTGACGGCGGCGGCGGTCGAAGGGAGCACCAGTGCCCGTCCTTGAAGCGCGCAACGTCTCGATCCGCTTCGGTGGCGTCCAGGCGCTCGACAGCGTCGACTTCACCGTCAACGAGTTCGAGGTCGTCGGACTGATCGGGCCCAACGGGGCGGGCAAGACCACCTTCTTCAACTGCGTGACCGGCTTCTACCGCCCCGACGAGGGCCAGATCCTGGTCCACGACGTCAACGTGACCGAGCTGCGGCCCGACGAGCGAGTGCACCTGGGTGTCGCACGAACGTTCCAACAGGTCGGGTTGGTGCGCTCGTTCACGGTCATCGAGAACGTGATGGTCGCCCAGCACCAGAAGATCGGCTACGGCGACCTGGCGGGGATGTTCGGCTTCCCCTCCACCTACGCGGTCGAGCGCGAGCTGCGCGGGCGCGGCATGGAGATCCTGGACTTCATGGGCCTCGCCGACCTCGCCGATCAGCCCCTGAGCGGACTGCCCTACGGCACGTTGAAGCAGATCGAGACCGCCGCCGTCCTCGGCACCGACCCCGACGTGCTGATGCTCGACGAGCCGCTGGCTGGCATGGCGCCCGAGGAGGCCGAGGAGTTCGGCGAGCGACTGCTGCAGATGCGTAGCGAGCTCGGTCTGACGATCGTCATCGTCGACCACCACGTCCCGCTGGTGCTGCGGGTCGCGGACTACGTGTACGCGCTCAACTTCGGCAAGCTCCTGGCGGAGGGTCGGCCTGACGACATCCGCCAGGACCAGCAGGTTGCCGTTGCCTACATGGGCGAGGGCGCGACCACCCTGGCCTGACGAGGATCCCACATGTTCCGACGGCGCAAGCGCGACGAGCAACCCCCACCCGAGCCGCTCGGCGACGAGCCCGCGCTCGACAGCGAGGGGGACGCTGAACCGGGCCCGGAGGTCGCCGGTGTGCCGGAGGAGGCCGAGATCGAGCCGGTGGAGGAGATCGAGGTCGAAGAGCCCGCTGCTGACGTGTACACGACCGCCCCGATACCCCTCGCCCAGGACGGCGCCGCGCTGCTCACGGTCGACGGGCTGACGTCCGGGTACGGCTCGCTGCCGGTCCTGCACGGTATCAGCTTCGAGGTGCAGCAGGGCGAGACGGCGGTGCTGCTCGGACTCAACGGCGCCGGCAAGACCACGACGGCGCTGAACTTGTGCGGGGCGGTGAGGCCCTGGAGCGGCGCGATCTTCTTCGACGGCCAGGACGCGACCCGCTGGAACACGCCTCGGGCCGTCGAGAACGGCATCGTCCTCGTCCCCGAGGGCCGGCGCGTGTTCCCCGATCTCAACGTCGCCAAGAACCTGCAGGTCGGGGCGTGGTCACAGCGCAAGGCCCACGGCTGGATGGAGGAGCAGCGCGAGCGTGTCTACGACTACTTCCCGCGCCTGCGCGAGCGCGAGACACAGCTCGCTGGGACGCTGTCGGGCGGGGAGCAGCAGATGCTGGCCATCGGGCGTGGACTGATGGCCAACCCCAGGCTCCTGATCATCGACGAGGCCTCCCTCGGCCTCGCCCCCGTCATCGTGCAGGACGTGTTCGACATCGTGCGTCAGATCAACGAGGACGGCGTGACCGTCATCATGATCGAGCAGAACGTGGGTGCCCTGACCGTGGCCGATGTCGGGCTGGTGATGGAGCAGGGCACGATCATCGCCGAGGTCCGGGGCGAGGAACTCGAGGATCCCACCCGACTGCGCGAGATCTTCCTGGGGTGAGACCCCAGCCGCTACGCCGACTTCTCGGCGGGCTCGCAGATCCGGCACGCTGCCAGGCCGCGGTCGGCAGCCGTGCTCGGGGCCATGACCTGCAGGTCCTGCCTGCCCTCCACGAGGTGGCACGTGGGACGGTGGTAGGTCGTGCGGCCCGCGATGACGGCGTCACCCGAGTCGGGGACGGCTGTGGGCCCGCCCGTCGCGCCTGCCCCGGCCCCAGCATCCACGACCTCATCGAGCTTCTGCGACAGCATCATCGTGGTGCGACGCAGCTCCTGGACCACGAGCAGGGCCAGACCCGCACCGACCAGCGCCACGCCGCCCAGGCCGCCGGAGATCACGTAGGGCAGCTGCTGCTCGGGGGTGTCGAAGGTCGCCGCCCCGTTCCAGCCCAGGACGATGAGCAGGAACCCCGTCGCCAGCATGATCACGCCGACGTACGTCGTGGCCTTGGACCAGCCCTTCATGTCTCCGCTCCCAGCCTCGCCTGCGCGTGCGCGCCCGATCCCCGCAGGTGCCACGTCCCGGACGGGTTCGCCGCCGACGGGGCGTTCTCCTGCGCCGGGGCAGCGTAGTCGGGCGATGGCGCCTGGTGCTGCGCTCGCGGCTGACGCAGCGGGTCCGTACACTCAGCGACCGCTCAGCGCACCCATCCGCGCGGTGAGCGGGCCTGGCGGGGGCGTGACGGCTCGTTTGACACTCCCTGGGAGCGGGAGTACCTTCCGGAGTCCAGCCCGCAGCACGTGGTGTTGCCGGGCTGGCATACCTGCGACGCCCCGACCTCGGGTCGCGGGCGCGAGGAGCCCACACGACGCGGTGCTCCGGAAGCCGCTCCCCACTGGGGAGGGAACCCGGAGGGGCGTCACGGGCCGCTCCTTGAGAACTGCACAGCGTGCCAAAAGCCAGTAACGACTGGTCGCGAGACCAGTCACCCCGTCTGGCAGGACGAGCCTTTACGGCTCTGAAAGCTCAGATGGAGTTTTAACACGTCAGTGCGGACCGTCACTTCGGTGGGGTCCAGCGACTGACACCCTTAAATAGAGAGCCAAGTCATACTGGCTCTCCGCTTTTGAACAACGAAGCGGCTGTGTCGTGTCAAAACGACAATCAGTTTTCGTTTTCTCAACGGAGAGTTTGATCCTGGCTCAGGACGAACGCTGGCGGCGGGTTTAACACATGCAA